>CALBVQ010000217.1 GCA_937969485.1 uncultured Saprospiraceae bacterium
ATTTATGAGGTACCAAAGGACTTTGAAATCATAGCAAATACAGAAAGCATTCCAGTTGCAGCTTTCAAGGCTATGGACGGCGCGTATGATAAGCCAGTTTACGCTATTCAATTTCATCCTGAAGTCTACCATAGCGTGCAAGGAAAAGAACTTCTAGAAAACTTTATCCGTAAAATAAGTGGTATTGAAGGTAAATGGACACCTGCGAAGTTTGTTGAAGAGACTGTACAAAAGTTGAAAAAGCAGATAGGAGATGATAAGGTAATACTAGGTCTAAGTGGTGGCGTTGATAGTAGTGTTGCGGCATTTTTGCTTCACAAAGCCATAGGACCCAATTTGAATTGTATATTCTTGAATAATGGCTTACTTAGAAAAGATGAATTTACTGAAGTCCTGGAGTCATACAAAGACAAGGGCCTGAATGTAAAGGGAGTGGATGTGAGTCATGAGTTCCTTAGTGAGCTTGAAGGTGTCAGTGATCCAGAGAAAAAGAGAAAGATTATAGGTAGAGTTTTTGTAGAAGTTTTTACAAAAGAGTCGAAGTTGATTGATGGTGCAAAGTGGTTGGCTCAAGGGACTATCTATCCAGATGTGATAGAGTCAGTCAGTGTTCATGGTCCCTCAGTTACAATCAAGTCACATCATAATGTAGGAGGCTTGCCTGATAAGCTAGATCTTAAGATCGTGGAGCCGCTCAGAATGTTGTTCAAGGACGAGGTACGAAAGGTAGGTAGGGAAATAGGGTTAGATAAGAATTTAATAAACCGACATCCCTTCCCCGGACCTGGGCTCGCGATCAGAATCTTAGGACCAATATCTGAAGATAAGGTAAAATTGTGTCAAGAAGCTGATGCCATTTATATCCGCAACTTGAAAGACAGTGGCTGGTATGACAAAGTATGGCAAGCAGGTGCAATATTATTGCCTGTACAGTCCGTTGGTGTAATGGGAGATGAACGTACATATGAATTTACGATTGCGCTACGTTCAGTTAACTCCGTAGATGGGATGACGGCAGAATGGAGCCCTCTTCCCCATGAGTTGCTAGCTAAGATTTCGAGTGAAATAATTAATAACGTAAAAGGTATAAACCGTGTAGTCTATGATATCAGTACTAAACCGCCAGCTACAATTGAATGGGAGTAGAACCCTTGTGTTTTTCATAAGTGCGTTACTTCTGAGTTCATGTGGAATTTTTTCATCTAGGTCTTCTGGTTCGAATACTGGAGATAAGGATAATGAAGACCCTCAAGAAGTTGTCGTAGATACGATAGAGTGGACGCAAGTTCCAGAATCTAGTTTCCCTCCTATAGATAACTCCGTTGAGGAAAGTACTGAAAAAGATGTCAAAAGACCTAAAGATAAAAAGGATAGCTACAATGTCACTGCATTTTTGCCCTTCGAAAGCTCTCGGATTAATTATGGAGGTGAAAACCCTGCAGAAATTCGAAATCTGAAATACCTTCAATATTATGCAGGTATGAAGTTCGCTGTAGAACAACTAGAAAAAGAGGGCGTCAATCTTACCTTAAACGTGTATGATAGCAATGAAGATCAAAACAAAGTAAAAGATGTCTTGGCCAACAATGTAGATAACAACACAGACGCCATATTGGGTCCGTTGAAAAAAGACTTGTTAATTGAACTAGCGTCGTTTGGTAAAGAGAATTCGATCCCAGTCATTTCACCATGGTATTCTTCCCAAAGCGTAACTAATAAGAATGAATTTTACATTCAGTTGACCCCATTTCTTATTGACCATTATCACGCAATTACTGCTCATGCGCTAAGTAATTTCAATGCTGAAGATATTTACCTGGTCGGAAGAAGCGGCTCTAAGGATCCCTCAAGATTTAAGTACTTCCAAGAGGAAGCCTACACAATCACTAAAGAAAAAGAAGCTCTTAACGAATTTGTAATTGATATCGATAGTTTGTCTGCTGAATATGGTATTTTTCGTTCACTGATTGAGAATAGGAACGAAAACCTAGAAGTCAATTCGCCAATTGTTTTTATTGTGCCTAATTTTTCAATGAGAGACGCTAACTATATCTATGATTTGTTGCGAAGACTAAATGTAGAAAAGCTCAATCAAGAGGTCTATGTGTATGGAATGCCGGTGTTGTATAGTATGGATAAAATTACATACGATTATTATATCAATCTGAATATTCGTATTGCAATGTCACGATACACTAAGAAATCCTCTCCAGAAGCTAAAAATTTTGCAGCTCGATATTTTAGGGAGTACAATGATTATCCTCTTGATGACGCATACGAAGGATACGACAATATGCTATGGCTAGGAAGGATGCTTGATAACTATGGTGGTGCATTTATTGATAACCTTAGTAAAGACGAATCTGAGTATTTATCGACGAAATTTAATGTCGAGCCAGTTTTGGACGGAAGTCCAGAGGAAAAAGCACTGGATTATTATGAGAATAAAAATTTGAGAATCATCCAGTTTTTTGAAAACGAATTCTCGATAGTTAAATAGTAGATGACCAAAGAATCCTACCTTACGGAAAATCGTATTGCAAGATTGAGAGATGTAATATTGAAGCGACAATATGATGTCACTGTTGTGCTCGAGAATATTCATGATGCACATAATATTTCGGCTATAATGAGAAGTTGTGATGCAGCGGGAATATCGGAAATATATGCAGTTGTTACAGACCCTCGAATTGATTTGGAGAAGTACGAAATGCACAATAAGATTACTTCAGGAAGTGGGAAGTGGGTAGAGCTTAATATTTTTGATAGCGTAGATTCGTGTGTGGTGGCTTTACGCCAAAAGTACGATTCTATTCTAGGAACACACCTGTCAAAATCTTCGGTAAGTTTATACGACATTGA
>CALBVQ010000218.1 GCA_937969485.1 uncultured Saprospiraceae bacterium
GATAGCTTAGCAGCTCAATACTCACAATCGTAACACTAAATCCTATACATGTAACGATAATTAGTGCAGTTCCCCTTACATTTGGCTTTACACTATTAGCAACAAGCGTAGAGAATAGCGGAGAGTCAGCAACAACGAAAAACCCCCATAATAGCATTATACAAATCAATAACAGAGGACTACTTACGTAGAATAACAACGGTGAGAGTATGCAACACATACCCGACAAGGCCAAAGCTAAGATCGCAATTTTTTTTGCGCCATACTTTTGGGCGAAAGCCCCACTCAACACACAGCCTAGCGAACCAATTCCTATGATCAGAAAACTGTAAATGGAAATAGATAAACTCCCATCGTGATCCGAATTGTAACGAAATATTATCAAGGGAACGAACGTCCAAAATGCATATAATTCCCACATGTGACCGAAATATCCGAATGCAGCTGCTCGATAATTCTTATTCTTGAAAACGGTGTAACAAGCACTTAAATTCAGTTTTTGTGAAGGAGAGCGGAACGGGCCATTCGGTACAAAAAGGTAGATCAGGAATCCTCCAAAAACGGACAGGAAGGAAGTTGCATACAATACGACTTTCCAAGAAATACTGCTCAGCAAGCCTTGGAATAAATGTGGTAGAGCGGTCCCTAAAACCAATGCCCCGACTAGAAACCCCAGGGATTTTCCAAGTGTATGCTTGAAATAGTCAGTCGCAATCTTCATGCCTACCGGATAGATACCAGCTAGGAAAAAACCCGTCATAAAACGAGACAAGAGCATCGTGCTAAAGTTTCCATCGTCCCACGTTAAGCCTACATTAGCCAGTGCCCCACATAGAGCACATATGAAGAAGACAGTAGAAGGAGAGAACCTATCAACTATTGTAAAGATTGCGAAAGTCAGTGTGCCAATAATGAATCCGAATTGCACTCCTGAAGTCATGTGACCAATGGCATTTGATGACAATTCAAATTCTGAAATCAGCTGATCTATCACACCGTTTCCGGCGAACCACAAGGAACCGCAAAAGAATTGTGCAATTACAATCAGAGGAAGAATAGATTTTCTTGCTTTCATACCTTCCTGCAATATCTACTTTTAAATACGCTTCAATTACTTTTTACTGTGAGAAAAGAGAAAAAGCATTAAATTGGTCCTGTGCACTGCCACTGGCAGACTGATTATCTCAATTAACTAAAGAATGTAATTATGCCTCCTCTAAAATTATCACGTTCAGTGACGATCAATGCTCCAAAAGAAAAAATTGCTAACATTATTAATGACTTTCATACGTGGCCCTCTTGGTCGCCTTGGTTGATAACAGATCCAGACGCAACGGTGGACGTGGAGCCCGACGGTAAATCGTACACATGGGAGGGAAAGCGCGTAGGTAGTGGTGCGATGAAAATTGATAAAGAGGAGGGAACTGATGCCATCTATTGCGATCTACAGTTTCTTAAGCCTTGGAAATCGAAAGCGAAAACGAAATTTCATTTAACCGCTGAAGGTGATTCTACCAAGGTGGAATGGCACATGGATTCGAGTCTTCCGTTCTTTTTGTTTTTTATGCAGAAATCGATGGAAGCGTTTATAGCGAATGATTATCAGCGTGGGCTTAATCTCCTGAAAGATCTTGCTGAAGACGGTGAAGTTCACAGTAAGCTGGACTGGGTTGGAGAGCAACAATTCCAAGGGACAAAATTTGTAGGTATCGAGCGGTCTTGTGCCTTAGATGAAATGGGCCCTGTAATGGCTGAGGATTTTAAGAAGCTAGGTACTTATGTTGAAGATATGAAAGACATTGACCCAACAAAGGTGTTTTGTCAATATCATAAATTCGATATGGTAAAAAACAAGGCAAAATATACGGTAGGAATGCCGGTGTCAGAAGTTCCTGCTAGTCTTGAGAAAGGCTTTATACAAGGGACACTCCCTTCAACTAAGATCTACACGCTCAAGCATACTGGCCCATATACTCATCTAGGAAACGCGTGGAATACTATGTATGGAATGGCAAGAAGCAAAGAAATCAGGGCCAAAAAGTCGATGCATCCGTTTGAAACATACGGTAATAATCCTGAGAGTACAGATCCCAATGACTTGATTACATATGTGAATTTTGCAATTAGGTAAGTAATATTGCTTCTTTGTGTAAGTTAGATGCTTGGTATTTATTATTCGAAGGGGTAGGATAGTTCTATTTTAGATCTTATTTCATCCAGAATCTCAACTAGTTCTAAGCTATTTTTCCATGTCCACTTGGGGTGTTCAAGCTGATTGTTGGCAATAGCCTCATAGCATGCCTCTATTTCATAGGAATAGCCTCGACCTGTCAATGGAAAGTCAATTTTACTTCGCGAATCCGTGTGGATACTTAGCGCACTAGATTCGTGCCATCTTCCGTGAATTGTAATACTTCCTTTCGTTCCGCTGATTGTTGCATCCATCGGTGAATGCGAATCCAGTCCCCAGTACATGGAAGCATGAATGTCATCATAAGTGAATGTAGCACTTACTTTCAGGTCGACACCAGTTGCCGCAAATTGATGTTCCGTGTGTATGGTTTTGGGTTTCCCCAAAAGAAGATAGCTCAAGAATATAGGATAGATACCGATGTCTAAAGTTGCGCCTCCTGCTAATGCTGGATTGAAAAGCCTGCCTTCAGGATCAGGTGTCGCTGAAAATGCAAAGTCGGATTGTACGTACTTTATTTTACCAATAGTGCCGTTTTTTATTACCTCCAAAGCTTTATTAATCGAAGGATTGAACCTAGACCACAGAGCTTCCATCAAGAATTTGTTTTGTTTGCGAGCAGTTTCTAAAATCCTGCGTGTCTGACTTTGATTGACTCCCATCGGTTTTTCGCAAAGAACGTGCTTGTTTGCCTCTAGTGCCTTGATCGCCCATTTTTCATGCAGATGGTGTGGAGTCGCAATGTAAATGATATCGACATTTTTGTCTGCAATAAGATCTTCGTAAGAGGAATGGAAGGACTTCACTGAATATTCATCAGCAAAAGATCTGGCTTTGTCACTGCTTCTTGATGCGACAGCTTGTATTACATGCCGCTCTTGCAAGAGCAAAAGATCGCTAGCAAAAGAATGAGCAATTTTGCCAGTTGCTAGAATTCCCCATCGTAATTTCATATACCTATTTTTTTGCTTGAAAGAAGTATTCGTTTCCTTGTCGTGGAGGAATAGAATTGTAACAAGATTCAATTACCACCTCTCTAAATAAAGGGTTGAAGTATGTCTTGTATTCTTCTTTTGATCCTCCGAATGGTCTCTTTTCCATGTTGCCTTCTATCAAGGGGAAACTAAAAAGCAAGCCGGCTAAGATGCCGCCTTCCACTAATAACTCACTCATTTTTTTGGCGTAAGCCATTCTATTTTCTTTCAGAGGAATAAACGAACAGAAAAACGTCTGCTCCAAGATAAGGTCATATTCACCTAAATGCGTAAAAAAATCTCCATGTATTAGCTGATTGTCAGGAAAATCTGGATTTCTACCTTGAAAGGCTTTTAGCGGATGTTCAGAAATATCTAAAATGTAGATGTTTTGGAACCCATTTTTCCAGGCATATTCTGCTTCATAGGCATTGCCAGCGCCAGGAATAAGAATGGATGAATTTTTGTTGTCAAGTGAATCTATATAGGTTTTTATGGGAGTAGAAGGGGCACCAATGTCCCAGCCTGTTGTGCCTGTTTCATATCTGGTACTCCAGTATTCCTGTTCTTGTTTATTCATTCATTGTCAGTTGGGACAGGTGACCAAGATTGTGCTTGTATTCCCGTCGTTGTCAATAGTCATTTCATAACAATTACCATTGGGCGCTTTCATTATGATGCCAGTATTATTGTCTGGAAAATAGAGAACAGATTGATCGAGCATTATGTTTGAATCTTCAATCATTACCGCTGGCATATTGCCCGAAGTTACGTTTTTATCATACGCTGTCCAACATACAGCATTGCTTAATAATCGACTAAAGTAGTTACCAGGATCTTGATAATTAGAATTTGCATGACCTAGGGCAGTGTAGAAGCTACGTCCACCTTGAGGTAGATTGTGCAGCCACGTGATTGGTCGTTTTCTGTCGTATGAATTATCACCTGTTTCTCTAACTTTAAGGATTGTGGTGACTGTGTTAGTGTCAACCATTCCTCCGTTGAGATCCCAGTAGTAATATTCTTCTTGTTTTTCCCATGGATTCGGTATTCCCGTCAATGTTTCATGTGGGGTAATGTGATCAATGAAATTTACATGGTTTGCTGGAGTATGGTTGGGGTTGGTCTGAACAATGCCTCCCACAACCTCATTGTAGTAGGGCCAACCTGTTCGGTACGTGTCAGTTGCCGCATGAATGCCTATGAAACTTCCCCCTTGTTCAATATAGGCTTCGAAATTATCTTTTTGACTAGTATTGAAAAGCTGATTTCCACTTGTGTTACTGAAAATAATAACGGAATATTCTATAAGGGTGCTTAGGTT
>CALBVQ010000219.1 GCA_937969485.1 uncultured Saprospiraceae bacterium
CTAAGGCTATCCTTGCGTTTTCTGCCTTGTACTTGATTTAATAATTCTTGAAAATAAAGTGAAACCTTAAAACAGAATTGGTATTAGAATTTTGTAATGAGGCTTGAGCCAGCACTGAAGTCTGAATTTTTATGAGTGAGACAAAGTATCGTTATGGTGAGTGAATGAAAATTAGCGAGGTGCTATATTTCACAGTTAATTCTAGACTTAATGAATTTGCTGATGTCTATAACTTGAGTTCAAACTCTGATGCCGAAAACCTAATGCATAATTTGGGTTGAAACTATGCTTTTCAAACTATCCCTCAGGGTAAAACCTGCCGAAGGTGAACACAGCGGGAGATCAGCAAAAAGGTAAGAATTCGTATTTCTGTATAGTTCAGTTGATAGCCTTATTGATGATACTGCCTTACTAGATGAGTAAGCTGCACAAGTACAGTCAAGCCTTGCTCTTCCATCAATAGGCAGAAGTGTTATAAGCCACTATTCTGCCTTGACTTGCTGAAGTAGATTAATTACTGTTGATAAAAAATGGCAAGAAGAATTACTTCCTATCCCATTGCTGCATACATCGCCAAAAATGCAATGGCACCTGCTACAAAGCCAATTGCTGCTAGCCACGTAATTTTCTTTAGGTACCAAATGAAATCGATTTTTTCCATTCCCATGGCTGCAACTCCTGCTGCACTACCTATGATTAACATAGATCCACCTGTACCTGCAGAGTATGCTATAAAGTGCCATAGCTTAGCATCTATTTCAGCAGTGTACATTCCCATTGACGCTGCAACTAAAGGCACATTGTCAATGATAGCTGATCCTACACCCAGGAGCATGACTACTACATCTTGATCAGGCACGGCGTTGTCCAGTCCTTGAGCGACATAGGCTAATGCACCTACTCCTCCGACAACAAGTGTTTCAAGAGCTGCAACAGCCATTAATATCCCCAAAAAGAACAAGATACTTGACATTTCAATCCTTGATAGCGCTAAATGAGCACTATAATGATGTTTTCTTTCTTCTGTAAAGTCCTCTTCTGGATGTATATATTCGGATACTAACCATACTACACCTAAACTTAACATCATTCCTAGATAAGGAGGTAAGTGAGTCAACGTTTTGAAGATAGGAACAAATACTATCGCTCCCAGCCCTAAAAATAACATGATCCGACTGGATAGAAGTTTAGCTGATTCTGGTTCCTCCGAAGTATTTATCTCAATCTCACCTTGGAAAGGTTTCAAAAAGGTTGCAACGAAAAATGGAACTATGAAACAAACAATTGAAGGCAAGACTAACCACGTCACAAGGCCGCCTGTACTTACTTTTTTACCAATCCACAGCATTGTTGTGGTTACATCACCAATAGGACTCCACGCCCCACCAGCATTAGCAGCAATTACAGCAAGCGATACAAACCATAACCTAGAATTACGCTCTGGAATTAACTTACCTAGCAATGTCACAATTACGATTGTTGCTGTTAAATTATCAATTATAGCCGAAAGGATGAAGGCAAGAATACCTACAATCCATAATAATTTCTTCTTATTTTTAGTTTTTACCCAACCCTTAATTATATCAAAACCTCTGTGGATATCGATAATTTCAACTATTGTCATGGCACCAATTAAGAAAACTAAAATTTCAGCTGTTTTCCCTAAGTGATGCAATAAGGCATTAGCAAACCCGTCAGCCGGTCCGCCATGGTCGCCTGCATGATCCGCACCGTGTCCAAGCATTGAAAAGATATTACTATGAGTATCAATCGCATCGACCCAACCCATATTAAAACCAATCGCAAGCAAAGCCCATATAATGGCACCCATAAGAAGAGCAGGAACTGTCTTATCCAATTTTAGTGGGTGTTCAAATACGATCGCTAAATATCCTAATACAAAAACGAGAACTATAGCTGCTGTCATGTTGAATGTGGGTTTTAAATTTACAGATGCTCGCTGACTAATAAGCACAGCGGCGGTAAAGATAAAGATTTAGCTGTAATTCCCAAGTCCTAATTTCTTATCCTATGAAATTACCATCTACCCTGCGTACGTTCATTGAAATTTAGATTTTGATAAGTGTCCGAATTACGAAATTCTATTTCTGTGTAATCCATGTAATTGAATGATTTCCAGTTGCTCGTTCTTGTGCTTCTGCGATTCCATCCGTAAAATTGTAGCTCTTTACCAGTCTTGAGTTCAATTGCGTTTTTGTGATTATAGAGTAACTTCTGACGATGAATGCAGGTTTGGGTCAAATATTCGGTATCGATGTTCTCTGTTTGAATATGCGCTGCAAATCCCACAATAGCAGCTTTGTGGTCGACAACCGAGTAGGCTAATACGATGACGCAAATAGCACCTAACACTCTATTAACGAAATACGTAATAGTCCATTTGTTTTTGATCTTTAAATGACTGAGAGCAAGTAAGGCTAGACAAGAAGCAAGAAAGATCACAACACTTAACCTTTTGGCGGTAAGCCCATAATCGAAAATATACTTGGCATTCTTAAGCCCAACTAAGAATACATAAATACTGTTCAGCGCTAACCATGTATTTGCCAGATGTACAAGCCACTTATTTTTAGCATGAAAATTCAAATTTCTTCTGAAAAATAAGATTACGAGGCCTGCGCTAAGGGCAATTGTGAAAGTGACAATTTTAGTACCCGAGTGCACCAACTCACTGAGCTGATGAGCGGAGTAATAGTACGTGCTAGAGAATATCACAAATACGTCGAAGAGGATTATTCCCAAAAGTAGGACATTCAGCGATGCCAACGATATGCTTGCGATCTTCAATTCCTTGTTCAAACCCATGAAACTAAATTTTGAGCTAGTTCTGAACATTTCTTCGCGAACGAGTTTCTTCGAGTAACCACCAAAACTTAGAATGGTTTCTTTGAAAGGAGTCACGAATAAGGCACCAAATAGTATAAAAAATAAGACCCAAAGAAACATTCGCTCAAAGGTGAGGAAGTTACCTAACCAGTTTATGTTCTGCGATGAATTGACAAGAAAAGATTTTAGCATTGTATTTGTCGCGCTATATAAAAGCGTGAAAATTGCAACCAATGCAGTGGGTAGGACAACGTAAGGAACGGCCTTGCTGATCTGCGATTTACCATCGATTTTCATAATGGCTATGATCGTCCTAACGAAGGAATTAAATGGATTTACGATCAATAAAACGAGCGCCTGGACCGAAGATATGATGATATTATTTGCGTTGTTATTCAGCGACGATCCAAGGAAGCTGAAAAAGGAAATGATGTAAATTACAATAGACCATTCGGTTTGCAAATAGAATATGTTGATGGATGACAATATCATGGCAATCCCGCTCCATATATAGACAGAATCGTAAATGCTTTTGTTATGAATAACAGCACTCACACCTAAAAGTATGATCGTAAAAAAGAGGTAGTTCAAACCGCCACCAAGAATTCCATCAACAGCGTCATAAAAGAGGAAGTCGCAGGATATGAAAAGTATTATCGCGGCTTTTAACTTTACCCAACGCGCTGATTGTATTCCGAAAAGGAACGTTTGTACAAGTGATTTTGCTAATAATTTAGAATTTTTCATTTTTAAAAGTACTTTGTAATTCAAAGTGAATTGATAAAAAAATATATAATTTGTCTTTACTTATTTTCAGTGTTGTTCTTGATAAAAGACTCGAGAACTGCAAGGTGATTTTCAAACGCCTGTTTCCCTTGAGAGGTAGCTTTATACGATGTCTTAGGTCTTTTTCCCACGAATTCTTTCTTGAATTCGATGTAGGATTCTTTTTCAAGATTGGTGATATGACTGGCTAAATTTCCATCCGTCAGGTCAAGTAGATTCTTTAATTCCTTGAATTCAACCCAGTCGTTGACTACTAGAATGGACATGATGCCCAGTCGTATTCTATTATCAAAAACCTTATTTAATTTATGAATAAAATTATTCATTTTCTTTCTGCTGATTTATATAAATCTTCGCTCCGTATATGATATGAAATACTCCGAAACCCAATACCCACATTTCGATTCCATATTTATTAATCCATAAAGTTATAAGACCTAGCACAATCTCCACAATTCCTAGGGAGTTTACATCTTGTAAGGTGTATTTCGAGCCATTAATTAAGGCTAGTCCGTAAAATATCAACATGCTACCAGAGACCATTTGAGATAAATCCGCGCGAATTAAAATCAGGCAAAATACACCTCCTGTCGCCAAGGGTATTGCTATATTCAGAAGCATTAGTCGGAAGGTTTTCGACCACAACTTGACATTGTTTTTCTTCGCCTTTTTAGCGGTAAAATATAAGCCGACCGCGATAGCAAGTACCAGAGTTATTCCTGCAATTACATACAATGACAAAGATGCTTTTTGCTCGTTGCCATTAAACGCACCTAGGTAGTTATAGTAAATGTCTTCTGTTTGAAATGGGGTAGTGGAAGATATAAAGAAAACTATGGCTGCCGCCAAAAGGGCAATAAGACCTATGGCGATCCCTGTAATTCCATTCAGTGAAATAAACTTCGTGGACTTCTCCATCATATTCCGAATATGTGTAAGTTCCTGTAGCTGTTCTGAGTACTGATTCATGCCCATAAATTAAAATTAAAAGTACTTTGAAATACAAAGTTAATTAAAAAACTGATAATTTCTTTATTTATTGTACTCGTAGCACATATTTTCTTATTGCACCATAACCATTTATACCAATTCTGTTTTAGAATTTCGCATATTTTCAAGTTTATAAAAGCAATTACTTCGTTGGAAATACTCATGATAGCTAAGGCTATCCTTGCGTTTTCTGCCTTGTACTTGATTTAACCCGAAATATGCATTAAGATATCTATTACGAACTGAAACTGCTTCGACAATGGGAGCGTCCAGCTCTTTTGATGCTCACCGTGATGGTGACCACGCCTGCGCTTCAAAAGATCTGTTAAGCTCCCATTCTCTTTGCATTTTAAGCC
>CALBVQ010000220.1 GCA_937969485.1 uncultured Saprospiraceae bacterium
AGAGAATGGGAGCTCAACAGTTCTTTTGAAGCGCAGCCGTGGTCACCATCACGGTGAGCATCAAAAGAGCTGGACGTTCCCATTATCGAAGCAGTTTCAGCTCGTAGTAGATATCTTAATGCATATTTCGGGTTAAATCAAGTACAAGGCAGCAAACGCAAGGATAGCCTTAGCTATCATGAGTATTTCTAACGAAGTAAGTGCTTTTATAAACTTGAAAATATGCGAAATTCTAAAACAGAAATGGTATAATTAGGACCTTAGTTGCAATCAACTGCAGATGTTTTTCTTAAGATGGCTTCCGCCAAAAGGCTATAAAAGGCAGAGATTAGTCATGCTAATCAACTTAGAATGAAGTTTAGGCACCAAACTAGAGGCATGCCGCATCTGTATAGAAAAATGGCTTATGAAGTTTCTAGTTTTTTCTATGTTACTGTTTTGTTTTAACTTGTTAAGTGGACAATCCTCAAAGTATGATTCAGTCAATTTCTTTAACCAAGATGCCTTTTCCATCAGGTTGGATCATTCGATACGCAGTAAAGGCGTAAGTCAAGAATTTATCAGTCGGAATAGTGACTTAAGAAAGATTCAATTCTTTGATTCAAAAGGTAGAGTTGCTAGGGAGGAATTTTATGAAAATGAATTGACTGAGGAGATCGTATTTAGTTACTTCGAGAAAGATCAGGTGATCAAAAGGTATGATGTTCTTAACAAGCTTGAACTTTCCTGTAGGCTAAGTGTGCACTTTAATTACCCTCCTTTGGCCAGGGAATCTGAGATCGAAGGCGAAATTCTCGTTGAATTTACATTGAATGATGCATGCATTCCAACACACTTCAAGGTGCTGAATTCATTAGGATATGAAATAGATAAGGAAGTCAATACTAAGGTAAAGCGCATGATTGATCTTTCTAAGAAGTATAACCTTCCATACATTGATTGTGGCGAAGACCGGAAACCTCTTAAGATTATTTTTAGTTTGAACGAATAATCTTGAGCTGTCAATTCTTTTGGGCGAAAGCCCCATGATAAATGATAGCAATTGATATTGGTAGTGTCATTTTTGAAGAATATGAACTTGTAATCGAATTGGCGCTATCCACCGCAGCTATTCTAGTTACATTACATGACAAGAATAATTCAAAAAATTGTTAATTGATAATTACCAAATGATAAGTGTAAAACCTTATCTTTGCGGTCGCTATAACTGATTGTAGTATCACTAATGGTTAAAATTTTTAAAAATGGCAATTTATTTAACAACAGAGAAGAAAAAAGAAATCTTCGCAGAGTATGGTGGAGACGCCAACAACACTGGATCAACTGAAGGTCAAGTGGCATTATTTACGTACAGAATTAATAGTCTGTCGGATCACTTAAGACAGAACAAGAAAGATCATTCTTGTCGAAGAACCTTACTAACTCTAGTTGGTAAGAGAAGAAAACTTCTAGCATATTTAGCTTCAAAAGATATTGTAAAATATAGAGAGTTAATTGTTAAGCTAGGCATCAGAAAATAATTATAATGGGAGAGCGCACGCTTTCCCATTTTTTTTGCGGTATAAAATGGAGCGAGTCAATCTTTTCCCGAAATTGATTCTAGCGGTCTTACTCCATTTATTTTTAAACAGATAGATATATATTTTATGGGACAAATTCCAATCACTAGTTCATTCAACCTACCTGATGGACAAGAAGTGATCATTGAAACAGGCAAGTTAGCGACACAAGCTAATGGATCTGTTGTTGTAAGAGTAGGTAACACAATGCTTTTCGCCTCTGTAGTTTCAGCTAAGAAACCTAAAGAAGGTCAAAGTTTCTTCCCCCTTTCAGTTGATTATCAAGAAAAATTCGCCGCTGCTGGTAGAATTCCGGGTAACTTCTTCAAGCGTGAAGCGAGATTATCAGACTATGAAATCCTAACTTCAAGATTAGTAGATAGAGCAATTCGTCCATTGTTTCCAGACGGTTACATGAATGAAACTCAAGTAATAATAAATCTTATATCAGCTGAAGAAGATGTTCTTCCTGATGCTTATGCAGCACTTGCTGCGTCTGCTGCAATCGCAGTAAGTCCCATTCCTTTCCAAGAGCCACTTTCAGAAGTGCGTGTTGCGAAAATTGATGGAAATTACCATGTTAACCCTTCTAAGTCCGCTTTAGCTGAAGCGACACTTGACATTATTGTTGCGGCAACAATGGAGAATGTAATGATGGTAGAAGGTGAAATGCAAGAATGTCAAGAAGCTGAGCTAGTAGAGGCTATCAAAATAGGGCATGATGCAATTAAAACTCAGATTGAGTGTCAATTAGATCTAGCTAAAAAAGTAGGAGATAAGGCTTTAATTAAGAGAGAATATGTTCCTCATGTATTAAACGAGGAAGTTGTTGCAATTGTAGCTGAATTAACTAAAGACAAGATTTATAAAGTAGCAAAGTCTTCATTAAGTAAATTTGATCGTAAAGACGAATTTGCAACAATTGAAGATGAATTGATGGCTGAACTTGAAGAGAAAGGAGAAGAGTGGATGGAAGAGCATGGTTCAGATGCTAAAAAAGCGTACGGTAAGTTAAAGAAAGATGTAATAAGAAGAATGGTGCTTGACGAGTCAGTAAGACTTGATGGTAGACCACTTGATAAAGTAAGACCGATATGGACTGAAGTAAGTTATTTACCTTCGACTCACGGTTCTGCAATTTTCACAAGAGGAGAAACTCAAGCATTAACGTCGTTGACATTGGGTACGAAACTTGATGAGCAAATGATTGATACTGCTTTAGATCATTACTTCGATAAATTCATACTTCACTATAATTTCCCGGCATTATCTGTTGGTGAAATTAAGCCGATGAGAGGACCAGGACGTAGAGAAGTAGGACACGCAATGCTTGCTAAAAGGTCATTGCTTCAAGTTCTTCCTGATGAAAATCCTTATACTATTCGTTTAGTGACTGATGTTCTGGAATCTAATGGTTCGTCTTCTATGGCAACTGTATGTTCTGGTTCAATGGCATTAATGGATGCAGGTATCAAAATCAAGGCGCCAGTTTCTGGAATAGCGATGGGTATGATTTCTGATGGTGAGAAAATCGCTGTTTTATCTGATATTCTTGGTGATGAAGATGCACTGGGAGATATGGATTTCAAAGTAACAGGTACAGAAAAAGGGATTACTGGATGTCAAATGGATATCAAGATTGATGGACTTCCGTATTCAACTTTGGAAAAAGCACTAGAACAAGCAAAAGCTGGAAGAATCCATATTTTGGAGGAAATGGCTAAGACGATCGCTACACCTGCTGCTGATCTCAAGGATCATGCACCTAGAATTGTAGAAATGAGAATCGATAAGAGTTTCATTGGTGCAGTAATAGGATCAGGTGGAAAAGTGATTCAAGAACTACAAGAGGTGACAAACACTACGATTACAATCGAAGAGGTTGGGCAAGAAGGCGTTGTGAAGATTTCTAGTACGAACAAGGCAAACATAGATATGGCTGTCGGCAAGATTGAGCAGATTACTCACGTTCCTGAGGTAGGAAATGAATATGATGCGAAAGTAGCGTCAGTTATGCCATACGGTGTATTTGTTGATTTCTATGGACAGAGTGGATTACTTCACGTGTCAGAAGTAGCTTGGGAAAGAATCCAAGATGTTTCTACTGTCTTTAAGGAAGGAGACGATGTACGTGTTAAGTTGATCGGAATCGATCCTAAGACGAAGAAATTCCGTCTTTCAAGAAAAGTTCTTTTAGAAAAGCCTGAAGGCTATGTTGAGAGAGAACCAAGAGAAAGAGGAGACCGTGATCGAGGAGACAGAAGAGGTGGAGATAGAAGAGATAACCGAGGAGGTGATCGCAGAGATAACAGAAATAGAGACTAAGACTACTCGTTTCAAAATAATTAAAAGCCGTGTCGATTCATTTCGATACGGTTTTTTTTGTGCGGTGGACGAAAACGAGTCCGAATTTGCCCGCCTTTGGGGTTAAACCCAGAATAAGTTTTTGGTATCAATTGCGAGCTCAAACTGCTTCGATAATGGGAATGTCCAGCTCTTTTGATACCCACCTGAATGGTGAGCACGTTCGCACTTCAAAAGAACTATTGAGCTCCCACCCGCTTTAGATTTATACTCAATTTTTGCAATAGGGCTGCACTTCTCAAAGTATCAGTTACACTAGTGAGATTGTGGTCTAAAGCACTGTAGATTGATTGAACGGAGGTATGGCGTACTGGCTTGTTTTGGGGTTTGGAGGCAATAGGGTAACTTTACTGCGGTATAGATTTGTAGAAATCATTACCGGTATTATCACAAATCAAAACAAAATCACATTGAAAATAATAATAATTGGAGGAGGGAATATGGGATTGACCTTTGCTAAGGCATTCATCAATGCACATGTGATCGCACCTGAAGATCTTATGATTCTCGAGAAAGATAATGAAGATAAGATCACACAGCTGAATGCCTTGAAGATAGCTCAAATACATACTGATCCTTCCATTATCAAAGACGCTGATCTGATCATTTTATCTGTGAAACCTCAAGATGCTCCAGTTCTATATTCACAAATGAGAACTTTTGTTGATAAGCAACAGCTAGTCTTGAGCATAATGGCTGGCATTACGATACAGTCTATTGTAGATAATCTTGGTGTTGACAAGGTAATAAGAGCAATGCCCAATCTTCCTTCACAGATCGGAGTGGGAATGACTGCCTTCACTTCCACTGATCATGTATCTAGAATTGAAGAACAATGGATTCAGAATCTCTTACAAACTACAGGAAAGGCAATCAATGTATCTACCGAAAGGGAAATTGATGTGGTGACAGCTATTTCTGGGTCTGGACCTGCATACATTTACTATTTCATGGACTCCATGATAACCGCTGCTAAGGATATGGGGCTTTCGAGTTCTGTGGCGGAAATGCTAGTTAAGCAGACTTTCAAGGGAGCCCTTGACCTCTACAAACAGAGTAGCCTCAATTGTAAAGAGTGGATCCAGAAAGTTTCCTCGAAAGGCGGAACTACTGAGGCGGCAATCAATCAGTTTGATAATTCGCACTTAGATCAAGCAATAATCAATGGAGCAAAGGCCGCATTCTATAGGGCTGAACAGCTCGGTAAGTAAAGAGCACAATGGATTAAGAAAGTATGATCTCAGTTACAATGTGAAGTACGTAAGCTTAGCTGCGGTTTAGCACTACACAACAGCAAGACCTTTATTTGGACGGAAGTCCATCTTTTAGTAATACAAACGAAAAGAGCCTTAGAAATGAATCCAAGGCTCTAATCTTACTTTGAGAACTCAAAAGTTCAAATAACTTATAGGGTAGTCTATTTAAAAATGACCTCTTTCGAAATCACTCCTTTGTCTGTAGTTATCTGGGCGATGTACATACCAGCTTCTAACGAGTTTCTATTGATAATTACAGAAGTTCCTTTAAGGTCAGTTCTGGCTTGAACGAGTCTGCCTTCAACTGAGAAAAGGTATACTTTCTCTATACTTGCTTCTTCCGTGCGTATCGTAAATTGGTTATCAATAGGGTTAGGGTAAACCTCTAATCCAATAGTTTCTGCATCAATTTCCACCACGTCCACTGGTAAAGCACAATTTAATCCTAAGGCCAGACACGCTCTCGGGGCTAAGAAGCCTACAATAGTGTCAACATAAGCGTGTCCTTTTTCTGCTGACATATCAGGGTTTGTAAGCAATCCTGAACCATGTAGAAGGGCTGCGTCAAACATTGTTCCTAATTGAGCATTTGTTCCAGCTACAACAAGTTCAAGTGTTGCAAGATCCCACCAAGACCAAGGAGACCCTTGCGGATTCGGTAAGTCAAAACCATAGAAATGGTCAGTACCCATCGTGATCGGAGCGCTTAATGCAGGCTCAACATTAGTTACTTTTTGCTCCTCTACAATCTCTTCGAATGCAAGATATGAATCCGGGTCATTAAGCACATCATTGTTTCCTAATCCCGTAGCATATTCTACTGCAGTTCTGTTACCCGAGACATTTACTACGAATTCCATAGTTGTAGGAACGATAACTGGACCATTTCCATAAGGTGCAAAGATATCCTGTGTGCAGTGAACTCCCGCAAATGCCGGCTCTTGCTCTTCTCCATCGATCCATGTCAATTCTCCACATGCTCCTCCCATTCCGAAAGCAAAATCAACATCGGAGCTATAGCCCACGGAGTTTGCTAAGCACAATGGAGTTGTAGTCGTTGCAAATACGTTTCCTAGTGCTAAGGTGTCAATGTAAGACAAACCTGTTTCCGTATTAATGAATTTTTCAACCAATAATTCTTCGTATTCGTATAGTGAACCGATTCCCCACGAGAGGTAAGCACCTGTTCCTACACCTACAATACCTATTTTGTCAGGATCAATTCCTAGTGGATTTCCATCCTCAGCTACTGTTTTTCTTAGGTGACGGATACATGATCTTGTATCTTGAATCCCTCTGTAAGCCGCTTGTAATAAAGTAGCAGTTCTCACATTTTGATCATCGGACGTTGGTAACCAGCCTTGTCTATATGTATAAGCAATTGCAACATAGCCTCGACTTGCTAGTTCTCTACACAGAGTTACAGTTGTACTATCTGATCTAGCTCCGGTAATTCCACCGTTAAATAAAGGAGGTAGGAATGATCCAGTATGAGCTACTAGCATCACAGGTCTCGCAGTTTCAGTGTCACCGATAGGAGTGTATATGTCATAAAGTAAATCTATGGCGCCAGGTACTCCAGTAAGAATACTGATGTTGCTACCGTAAATAGCGTCTTTCGTCACTTCTACTCCGAATTGTGCTTCAAGATAACGTTCTTGAGCAGTAAGCCCGACTGCGCAAAGTACAAAAAGAAAAATGTAAATTTTTTTCATATCTATAAATGTTTAATTAAGTGTTAGTATTTGTTATCGTTCCCATTCATATAAAGCCGATAAATAGATCATCCGACCTATTCTAGGACCTCCATAAGTTTGGAAACTTCTGTTATTTAATATATTGGATGCTCCTAACTTAAATGTGGTGTTAAAAGAAGACTTCCAGTTAATTTGTGCGTCTACCAAATTGTAGGTAGGTACAAGACCTGTAAATTGAGGTGAACCTTCGAATAAGAAGCCTTGAATCCACTTGTAATTCAACGAAAATCCCACGTTTTCAATTTTGAACCCTGGATTAATCGTAATATTTCGTCCTGAGAATCCTACATTATACTTGTGCTTCGGCGTATTAAAGGCAGGTATGATTGGATCATCAGACTGTGTATTCAGTTGATTAAAAGAGTAGTTTCCTCGGACTTGATACAGCTTAGCAAAGTAGTATGAAAATCCAGCTGAGAAACCTTGAGTAGTCACAATGTCTCGAGCATTGCTACTTACTCTGAAGACAGTGACATTCGATGGTGTCGAAACTCCGTCTGGGATATCAGCATCTATGCCAAACTCGAATCCGATGAAATTCTTATACCTAGAAAAGTAGTACCCAAAATCTAAATACAATGCATCGAATAGAGTAGTCCTATATCCTAGCTCAAAAGTTCTTACATTTTCTGGCTGAATAGCAGGGATTTCTATCAATTGCAGGGTATCTTTCAATCCAGAATTCAAGAAATCAACAAAACTTCCAGCATCGTATAGTCCGCTTACACCATTAATATTACCTCGCAAAATTGCTGGTCCCACATTATAATTTAGGTATTGATCTGTTAACGTAGGGTTTCTAATCGCAGACGAAACGGTCGCTCTGAAAAAGTTGTTCTTACTAGGCTGATATACGACTGAACCTGCAGGCGATACTAGGTACTTGAAGTTTTGATGTTTATCAAGTCGCACTGTCCCATTCACCTTTAGTTTATTTTCTAGAAAAGATAGTCCTGTTCCCGCGTAGATTCCGAATTCATAAGTGTTTATATTCACACCGTTGGTATCAAGCAAAATTGAACCTTGGGAATTCGGAAAATAAAATCTTGCGTTTGCTCCCACTCGAAAATCTAAGTCATTCAAGACCTCTCCCTGATATACATCATCAAATCGATATTCTCCATGACTATGTAGCAATGCTGAACGATCAAAAAATCTAGTTCCTCCTTCACTATTAGCCAAAAGTGAGGTGATACTGTCGAATGCAGCCTTGAATTCAGGGGAATCTGGATCTAAATAAGCCCCATCTCCCGATATGCTGTTTGCACTGTTCGCTACATCTTGTGTTTCTTGGTGCCATCTAATCATAGAATCTCTCAATGTCACTTGAGTAAATTGATCGATTGCAGCTTGGTACTCATCTGGCTTTCCTAAATAATCAAGGATTGAAGGATAACCTTCGGTTCCTTCGATTTTGGGACGTATATTTATTTGCCAATGATTAATGTAGTCCGTGTTCCATTGTCCATTGTCTTTCTGACCCTCTAGTATCTTGAGAGCGGTAAAGAACGGATCGTATGAATCTCCTGCGTCTTCATGCGTTACATATGTTCTGAAGAAGTATTTGTCTCTTTTTTGAAGCTCTATTCTGTGCTGGTAAAACTGAATGTTACGTAAGGAAAATCTATTGTCCCCTTGATAAACCGTTGTTCCACCTCCGAAATTAGACGACATGATCAGCTCTGGTGATTCATAATCCATTTCAGGTTTTAGTCTGAAGTGCAGTGCAGCACCTGCTTTCGAATTTCGAGTATTGTAATCCACAAGGTCTCTTTCTTCGTATCCCTTGCGGAAGAAGGTTCCCATGATATTTACGGTCCTGTTGAACTCGTCACCATAAATATTTACAGCATCAAAACCTCCAGGATTATCTGGCCCAACATCCGACGTATACACCGGATCATAGTTGTCTGCTTCCCAATCGTTGGCTCGTAAATGGAATAAATTTATCTTGTATGCAAACCATTTATCTCCGTTCTTATTTTCGAAAGCATCTGCATATCGCATACTTCCTTCAAATAGACTTCTTTCAGCACCTTTGAGTTTCACTGATAATCCTCTTAGCATGAATGGATTCTTAGTCTCCATCGAAATAACACCGTTAAAGGCATTGGGGCCATAATATGCCGAACTTGCTCCTATTATTAAATCTACCTTACGAACATCTAGCTCCGACGAACCTAGGAAATTTCCTAACGAGAAATTCAACCCCGGTGATTGATTATCAACTCCGTCGATGATCTGCAGTGAACGCACTGGACTTGTACTGTTAAATCCTCTTGTATTTATTACTGTAAAACCTAAACTGGCTGTTGTCAAATCCACATCCTTAAGCGATCCCAGACCTTCATAGAAGTTTGCCGAAGGGGTCTCTTTTATTGCAAGTATATCAAGAGACTCTACTGTAAGCGGTGATTTCCTTTGTTTATCTGAAATTCGTTGTCCCACTACTTCTACGGCAGTTATATTTACGCTCGTTTCTGCTAGCTTTATCACAATGTTGGTTTGGTTGTCAGCTGTAACTTCTAGCGTTTGTGCTTCGTATCCAAGGTAGTCGAAAACCAAAGTGTATGGTGGCTTTATATCGGTTTTGATTATAAAGTCCCCATTAAAGTCAGTTGTCGCACCAGCTGTTGATCCTTTGATGGTAGCACTTGCACCTATAAGAGGATCACCATTTGAGTTATCATAAATTTTTCCTGTAATTACGTTTTGGGCTGAAGCCCAAAAAAAACAAAACAGGAATATCAGTGTAAGTAGAGTATTAAAATAATTATTCACAAAGTGCAGTATTTTGTATTATTTTTGCAGCCAATATAAGAACTAAAGTTTAATGCGCTAGTTAAATATAAAATTTCATACGGTTTTTTTTGACGGAAAGTCAATTTTAATTTACTAGATGTCTGAAACTGAGTCACTACCGGAAGTTCTCCGAGAAAATAGAGGATGGGGGCATTTTTCGCCAATAAAAGGGGCTTCCGCCAAAAGTAGATAGACATGAAATCCATATTCAAAAATGTGCGAGCTACAGGATCTGCAATTCAGTATCGTAACAAGGTCTTCTCGCTTTCTTATTCTGAAAAATAAAAAGCTAAAGGATAAAGTACCTAACCAAGGCAGTCCTTCAATCCTTCATGGTGGCATGTTCCTGCAAACAGCAAAAATGTACTGATCTTTGACTTTCTGTTTAATCCGAATAGTCGCAGCAGATTGAGCTCGTAATATACATCTTACTACATGTTTTGAAGTAGTTAACAAGGACCGTGATCCTCAAAAAGTACGTCAGCCATTCAAAGTAGTATTCTAGCTAATGAAGCTTAACAGAAAGCGAGTTGCGACTTTTCTCGCACAGTAGCGGAGATTTCAGAAGAATGGACAAAATGGTTTAAGCTCTCTTGACGAAAACCTAATGCATCATTTGGCTTGAAGAGTGACTCTTTCGTATCAACGATATCAAACGAGCTAAATCTATCTTATTTTTCCTTGCTAAGCACAATTGGGGCTTTTGCTCAAGTATACCCAAATTATGCATAAGAACATTTATTACCTCTTGAACTACCTGCGAAATATAGCGCTTCGCAAATTTATACTCAATCACCATACTGATGCTATGCCTCATTCGTGAAAAGGTATATTTCATTGCTAGTTCAAGCCTCATTCCAACCTTCTAATACCAATTCTGTATTAAGAATTCACTTTATTTTTAAGAATTATTAAATCAAGTACAAGGCAGAAAACGCAAGGATAGCCTTAGTTATCATGAGTATTTCTAACGAAGTAATTGCTTTTATAAGCTTGAAAATATGCGAAATTCTAAAACAGAATTGGTATAATACATAAAGTGGGTTGAAATGCAGAGAGAATGGGAGCTCAA
>CALBVQ010000221.1 GCA_937969485.1 uncultured Saprospiraceae bacterium
TTGAAAATATGCGAAATTCTACAACAGAATTGGTATAAGCTCTCCTGACGAAAACCTAATGCATAATTCGTGTTCAAGTGACACTCGAATTTCTATTCAACTATTGAAATGTAGCTTGTGTAGTGGTCACGATGCTACTTCTCATGCTAAGAATCTGAACTAGACCTAGGTCTCATTTCAATTTTGGAATACGATGCAAAATTGTTGATAGAAATGTGACTTCTAGCTTGGAGACCGATCAGGAGGTACAATGCAAGCCTTCTTTCTATCTGGATTTTATGCGATGATTGTAAATCGAAATAGTCTAAATTCCAGAACATGAAACAGCAGGATGACAGAGCTAACTTAATGTGATATTGGCGATATATTAGTCAAACCAACTTATCAAGATATTGTAATCCGCCCAAGACTAAATGGGGGTTTTGCCATAACCTAATTTTTCTTTCAGATTGACTCGGCATAAAAAAACCGAGTCACTAATTAGAGTAACTCGGTTCTTATATCTCACAACTAATTTTGTTATGCCTTATTAGTCTTGATTTTCTTCTTTCCTTTCGTGCGACTTGCAAGTTCTAACGCTTTGTATGCGTTGATTTGACCACCTGAAACACTCAACTTAGAAAAGTCAACTATTTCATCAGTTCCTGGTTTTTTAACCTTGATCATTCTCTTGTCACTCGATTGCATGATAATTTCTTTTACTTGCTGAGCAGTTAAGCTAGGGTAGTATGATCTTACGAGAGCAGCAACACCAGCTACAACGGGAGAAGCCATACTTGTACCTTGTAGGTTCATATATTCATCGTCAGGAACAGGTGCATAGATTGCCATCCCTGGAGCAAAAATATCGACGTTCTTGATTCCGTAGTTTGAAAACGGAGCTACAGATTCTTCTCCTTCTTTCCAATTCAATGCTCCCACTTCGATCCAATTTTTGAAATTCTTCTGTTTTTTCCAGAACAAACATTTCTTAGTGTACATATCATTAGGGAAGTTATCAGTAGTATCATTGTCCTGAGAACTGTTTCCTGCAGCATGCACTAATAGGACATCATTCTTTTCAGCATACTTGATTGCTTTCTCAACAACTTCTTCTTTCCAACTATAACCTTTACCAAAACTCATATTAATTACTTGAGCACCGTTGTCAACTGCATAAATGATAGCGTTAGCAACATCTTTGTCTCTTTCATCACCATCTGGAACAGTACGAACAGACATAATACGCACGTTATCTGCAACTCCATTCATTCCTACACCATTGTCTCTTGTCGCACCTACGATACCAGCTACGTGAGTACCATGTAATGCGTCAGGACCCTGTACATCATTGTTTCCATAGTATTTCTCATACTGATCTGCGTAATTGTCTCCAATGATTTTTCTAGTATCGTACTCCGTATTATAAGCATATGCTATTTGATTACCGTAGTATTCAAATGCTCCACCTAGTTGATCCTTAACGATAGCCTTCATTTCGTCGATTGACGAAACTTCTGCTTTAAGGCCTTTTGCAATATTCGCTCCAGTGACGTAGTTAGCATCACCTGTCGCAATTAGACTATCCAACATTTCATCTGTCAATTCAGCGTCTCCTGCAGCCATTTTAACCGCATCCAAGCCAGCTAGCAAAGTGACTTCTCTCTCCTTGAAACGATCAATGTTCTTTTGGGCGGAAGCCAATTTATCCTCAACTTCTTTCTTTGTTTTTAGATACAAGTCGTATTCCTTCAGCTGAGACTTGGTCAACTTGTCTGGATCTGCGTTTTCGTACTTGTACTTGTATTTATTGTAAACTCTTGTTACCTCGTAACTATCAGGACCGACATTAGTTCCGTCCTTACCTCCTATAAAATTCCAGCCGTGGATGTCATCAATGTAACCATTGTTGTCATCATCCTTCCCATTGTTGGGGATTTCATCAGCATTGACCCACATGACGTCTTTGAGATCCTCATGTTTTGCATCAACACCAGAATCGATAATCGCAACAACTACGGTTTTAGATTCTTTTCCTTTCAATAATTTTTCATAAGCCTTCTCTGTACTAACTCCATAAACACCGTCCATTTCCTTATCAAGGTTGAACCAGTTCGCAGGGGGACCGTCTTGGGCTTGCACCTGAACGAAAGCAAAAACTGCAACAGCAGTCAATAGTAAGTTCTTTATCATCATTAAGTTATTTTGCGACCAAAAGTAATATTTTCTTTTCGTACCAACAGCTATACTCCAAATATTATCTCACTTTGTATAATAGTTATTGAGATGTACACTATAAATTTCGGAATAAAGAGATGTTTTTTAGGGGTGTTCCCCCCAAAGTTAATGATCCATGTTGAAGGATTATAACTGATTTTCTTTTTCTCCTTTTTTATGTTTTTCATTAGCTAGAGCGTTGCCGTAATATAGCTGCATGAAATTATGATTTGTAGCCTCTATTAATCTTGGGGTTGCTAGAAAGAGCGAAAATTACGCGAACATATAATTAATTAGTCTCTGGAACGTTTCACTAAGGTGGTACTCGAATAAAATCATCAATCCTAGTGTTACTAACAACGAAATCCAAAAATAAGTCATCCTAAAGAGTATAATACTTTGTGCTATGAAGCGAATTGATATTTTATATGTAAATTTGCCGTAATATGTTTATGTATGAATAAGTTTATTTTATATCTATTAGTTTTATGTTTAGCTTTTGTTTCAAAAGTTAATGGACAGAGTTATCCTGAAATTGGAGTTCATCTGGGTTTAGCCAATTATTCTGGAGATTTGTCCTCTTCCAATGTAGGACCTGTGATTGCACAGTCTCACTTCTCAGGGGGTATTCAAGCTAAGTATAATTTAAATAAGAGTTTTAGCGGGAAATTAGCCTTTAATTATGCGACAGTTTCTGGTACAGATGCCTTGAGTGGTAGTGAATCATTGAAAGCAAGAAATTTAAGTTTTTCAACAATGATTTTTGAAGGATCGCTTGGTATTGAGCTTAATATTTTACCTTACTTAGCAACAATCAATGAATATCATTTTGCACCTTATGTGAGTTTGGGTATTGGTGTTTTTAAATTTGATCCTACTGCTGTTTACGAAGGAAGTGTAGTAAGATTGCAGCCATTAGGAACAGAAGGACAAGGTACTTCATTCGCACCTAATAATCCAAAATACAACCTCGTTCAAATGAATATTCCATTTGGAGGCGGCATCAAAGTCAAGCTTGCAGAGGGTATCACAGCATATTCAGAGTTGATCTTTAGGTGGACTTTTACTGATTACCTCGACGATGTGAGTACGGTCTTTCCAGGTTCGGATATATTACTTGAAGAAGGAGCTGGACCACTTGCTGTTGCACTAAGCAATAGGTCAGGTGAGCCAAAAGAGCCAGGTGCAACAAGAGGTGGATCAAGTGTCAATGATTATTACGCTGCTGGGGTTGTAGGAATTGCTTATGCAATTGTAGGAAGTAGTGGACAGAGTAGAGGTAGAAAATTCAGAGGCCCCAGAAAAAGTAGAATTTCCTGCCCTAAATTTTAATGTTAGCTTCTCATTTCTCAAAACCTTATCTTTGCTGAAATTATTTTTTTCTGTCAGATAAGCAATCTATACTAAAAAAATACTGGGGATACGATAGTTTTCGATCTCCGCAAGGTGAAATTATAGATCACCTCCAGTCACAGAATGACTGTATCGCCTTGTTGCCAACTGGTGCTGGTAAGTCTATATGTTTTCAAGTCGCAGGTCTATTGTTAGATGGGCTGACAATTGTAATTTCTCCGCTTATTGCACTCATGCTAGATCAGGTTGAAAACTTGTCTAAGCGCGGAATCAAAGCAGTTTGTTTACACGGAGGAATGCATAAAGCAGATATTGACAGGGAGCTTGAAAACGCTATTTATGGCAAGTACGACTTTCTATATATTTCACCAGAAAGGTTACAAACTGAAATCTTCTACGCCCGACGAGAGCGCATGAAATTGGGGCTGATAGCTATTGATGAGGCTCATTGTATTTCGCAGTGGGGACACGATTTTCGGCCATCTTATTTACTGTTAGATCAATTAAAGGAGTGGTTTCCCGATACGCCGTTGTCTGCATTTACTGCGACAGCTACGGCTAATACTTTGGTAGATATCAAGAAATACCTCAAGCTAGAACATGCCAAGGTTTTTCGTAAATCATTTGTAAAAGAGAATCTTTCATACACTATTCTTAAAAGCACAGAAAAAAAGGCTGAACTTCTATATGTGCTTAAGCGGCTTAAAGGTTCAGGGATTATTTATGCCAGAAACAGGAAGAAATGCGAGGATGTGGCTTCCTTTTTGGTAGAAGAAAATTACAATGCAGACTTCTACCATGCAGGACTAGATCACAAGCAACGAGCTATTAAGCAAAAGAACTGGACTGACGGAACAACTCAAGTCATAGTAAGCACCAACGCATTTGGAATGGGAATAGACAAGTCGGACGTGCGTTGGGTTGTGCATATCGACATTCCTCCAAGTATTGAGGAGTATTATCAAGAGGCAGGTCGAGCGGGAAGGGACGGCAAAAAATCTTGGGCGATTCAAATCTACGATGACAAAGACGTAGAGATGACAATTAGCAATATGAAGCTCACTCAAGTAGATCATAAGGTCATAAATTCTATGTATGAGAAACTCCATTCTTTGTATAATATTCCTATTGGTGGAGGGGAAGGTGAGAGTTTCGACTTTGACCTTAATGCCTTCTCTCGAATGCACAAAATTCCTCTTTTTAGAACGCTTAGTGCGGTCAAAGTCCTGTCTGATTATGGATTGATACATGTAACCGATTCGTTTTTTAAACCAAGCACTTTGCACTTTTTTATCTCAAGAGAACGTGTAATACGTGAGCAATCGAATTCTTCATTTTATCCTTTCTTATTGGGGTTGCTGCGAAATTATGAAGGGCTCTTTAATCATCCAACCAAGATTAGCGAAGAGAAGATCATGCGTATCATGAAAACGAATTACCAAACAGTAATCCGAAATCTAGAACAAATCAACGCTCTTCAGATTGGCGAATATTCACCACGTGCCTCAGTGCCGCAAATCAAGTTTATGCAACCACGCTATGAGGCTAGGTCATTGCCAATTGATTATACGAAATTAAAGGAGTTGAATGAAAATAGAGAAGACAAGTTGAATGCTTTGCTACGTTTCATGGACAAAGACTATTGTCGAGAGCTTATGATTCTTAAGTATTTTGATGAGAAAAGTGGTTCAACTTGTGGTAGATGTGATATATGTTTGGATTCCCACAAGTCTGCATTTAGCACGAAGGAATTAAAGGAGTTTAGGAAGTATATTGTGGAGAGAGTTGACAAGGAAGTAAATCTCGTGCAATTGCTGCATTGGTGGCCATATAATAAGAGAAGAACAATTCTGTCAATGTTGAAAACGCTTGAAAATGAAGGAGAAGTTATTGTAGAAAATCGTAAATTGATATTGAATTGAAGAGATTAGTCATAACAATTACTAATAATATTAGCTACGATCAGCGAATGCTTAAGGTTGCTCAGTATTACAGTACTACGTGCGAGGTAATAATATTGGGTTCATCAACCCGTAAGCCACCTCCTTTGGAAAATCGGGATTTTCAGCAAATTCGATTAAAGACCCTTTTCAAAGCGGGGTTCTTGTTCTATGCTGAATTTAATATCAGACTTTTGTTGAAGCTGTTTGCAATTAAACCAGAAATCATTTATGCTGTGGATCTTGATAGCGTAAGTGCTTCATATTTCTACCATAAGTTAAGAAAGACCCCTTATATATATGATGCGCATGAGTACTTTACAGAGTTACCGGAGCTAGAGGGTAGGACTTTCGTCCAAAAAGCATGGAAATACATTGAAAAGAAAACCATACCCAAAGCCTACAAATGCCTTACAGTCAATGCTGAACTTGCCGATATTTATGAAGAAAACTACAAAAGGGAATTCTTAGTAGTCCAGAATTCACCACCATATTATGCTGGCACTGGGCTTAAAAAGGAGAGGAGATTTATCTATCAGGGGGCATTAAACAAGGGAAGGGGAGTGGAAGAATTAATTTGTATGATGGAGGATTTTCCAGCTTACACCCTTGATATAGCTGGAGATGGACCATTAAGGAATGAATTGGATGTTCTTTTGAAGGAACAAGGAATCGACAATGTAGTTTTTCATGGAATGCTAAAAGCAGAAGAATTGCGTGTACTTACTCAACGAGCTTCACTTGGGTTTAATTTACTTTTGGGCGAAAGCCTAAACTATTACTACTCGCTAGCTAATAAGTTTTACGACTATGTGATGGCTGAAACTCCTGTAGTTACTATGGACTTTCCCGTCTATCGTCGATTGCTCAAGGAACATAAAGTAGGAATTTCTGTGTCTGATTTACAGATAAAGTCGCTTTCCAAGGCGGTTCGAGATTTGTTGGCAAATGAAACGGCATATAGAAATGCAGCAAAAGAATGTATAAAGGCGAAGAGAAAATGGAATTGGAGCAAAGAAACTAAGGTGTTAAACGAACTTATTCGAGGGGTATAGCTGTTAAAATTAAGGGATTAGTGATTAATCTACTATATTTGTAACTGAACAAAAACTCTGTGGCTGTACTAGAATTCATATATGATCGCTTTCTACTATCAAGTAAAAAGAAGAAATACCGTTCTCCAGGTATTAAAGATTGCAAAGTAGGAAATACTCCTTTGATAAGATTATTTCACTACACTGGAAAGTACGATAGATTAATCTACGCAAAGATGGAATGCGAAAATCCGACACGTTCCGCTAAGGATAGGGTAGCTGAATATATCTTAAATAAGGGTCTAGAAAGTGGAGAGATTAATTCAAATAGCACGATAATAGAGGCATCAAGTGGAAATACAGGACTTGCCTTGGCAAGGATTGCATCGCTAAAGGGCTTGAAATGTCTGATCACAATAAAGGACAAAGTATCGCCTACTAAGATTCAAGACCTTGAAATGATGGGAGCTCAAGTGGAAATATGTGATTCAAGTGCTCCTCGCGGGAATCCAGAAAATTATATTACTAAGGCACAAAATTTTGCAAAGTCAATCAAAGACGGTTATTACGTAAATCAAAATTTTAATCCTGACAACAGTAACGCACATTATTCTACCACTGGTCCAGAGTTATGGGAACAGACAGGTGGTAATATTACACATTTGGTAGCTGCATTATCCACGGGAGGTACACTTTGTGGTACAGCGCGGTTTTTGAAAGAGCAAAATCCAGACATAAAGATTATTGCTGTTGATGCCGATGGATCTGTCCTTAATCAATATTACAAGGATGGTAAGTCTCAGAATGTAACAACTTCTTCTTATAACATGGATGGTGTAGGGAAAAAGTTTGTAGCAGGTAATGTCGATTTCAATCTGATAGATAAAGTAATCACTGTGAAGGATGTTGAATCCTATAAAACTTGTGTTGAGTTGAATGAAAAAGAATCAATTTACGTAGGTCATTCATCAGGTGCAGTTATGCTTGCAATAAGTAAGCTTGTGGGATCAACAGAGCCCGATGCTTGTATCGTAGGAATCTTTGCGGATCATGGCTCAAAGTATAAGAAGTCTATTTTTGACGAATCGTGGTTGCGCGATAAGAAGTTTATCTAAGTGTGACTTTTCAATAGTATATCTAGAGTTCCATGGGTTGAAATAGCTGTAGTTATTACAGGTGATAAAAATACCCCCATTATTGGAATAAGTAATAAGACAAGATAGATGGAGCCGTAGCCGATTGTCATGATTCTATTATTTCTAGCGAATCTTGTAGTTTCCCTTACTGACTTGAATCTCTCGAGGGTATAATCCATCACCCCTATTCCCGCATAGTAAGCCTGAACTAGAAAGAGTAGGATAGGGACTACTATGCTGAGCATGGGGATAAGATTGATTGCTAAGATCAGTAATGTGAGTATTAATTCAAAAGCAAGGTTTCTCATTGAAAGCTTTATCCCCCGGTACATAGAGTATGTGAAGGACATACTAAGCCTTTTCATTCCAGAAGCATGCTTGTTTTCGATTTTTTCACTCATAGCACTCATTAGAGGACCAGTTGCAATAAGCACAAGGTACTTGAAGAGGATGAACGCAAGTATGAAGGTAGTTAATCTGCCAGTCCATTTTAAGAGGCCAGGATTCTTCGCGCCAAAATCAGGAAGGATGGCTGCAATTGAAGAACCTGCAAAACCTCCGACAAACCAAGAGCTTATTGCTACTACTATCAATAATGCCAGCGCAATTAAGCCAGACTTGAAGAAGTAACCAAAAAGTCTATGTTTTACTATTGATGACAGGCCTTGTGGCACGGAGTTAAGCAAGATTCCCAATGAAGACATAGTTGTGTATTAAAATTTCGATATACTAAGTTAATAATTCAAATCGAAAAACAGTTCCTCATATGGAGAGGATAAGATGCAAAAAAAGTCCCTTTGGGAAGAACCAAAAGGGACTTTTGATATGACTTTCTTATCTAATTAATTAATACCAATTCTGTTTTAAGGTTT
>CALBVQ010000222.1 GCA_937969485.1 uncultured Saprospiraceae bacterium
GAAAACCCTGGAACAATGATCAAATTATGTATCGTTGCATTTTTAGGTGCGATCGTACTTTCAGTTCTGTCAGTATTCACATTCTCTGCGCTTTCGTATATAGCATATTTACTGTACCTAGCATCTGTAGTACTATTTTGGTACTGGGTTTACTTGAAGTTTATCAAATAAAATAGATACAATAAAGAATTTTGCAATCAATTAATAGATTGCATGGAACACGGGGCTTACTTATTACAAAGTAAGCCTCTTTTTTTGTACTTGAAAATAATGGACTAGGCTAAGAAATACAAATGATAGCTTTTTGAATGGGAGTAGTTATACCAATTCTGTTTTAGAATTTCGCATATTTTCAAGTTTACAAAAGCAATTACTTCGTTAGAAATACTCATGATAGCTATGGCTATCCTTGCGTTTTCTGCCTTGTAGTTGATTTAATAATTCTTGAAAATAAAGTGAAACCTTAAAACAGAATTGGTATGAGTGAGGTTATCAATAAAACTTGTTGATTTACAGAATAGGAAAGACTCTTAATGCTTAATATTGCCATTGGCCAAGTCGACGCATTTTAGTGAAATTGCTACAAATGAAAACAGCATCACTACCGCAGATTATGAGTTAACCTAACGGTGAATTTGGGATATATAATTATGCTTGAATTAAGGTTAATGGAAATTCTTTATCAGTACTATCTAAATAACTTTTGGCGTTCAGCCCATTCACTCCATGAACCATCATAAATTGCCATCGGTACATCAACAACTTGATCAGCCGCCAGTAAATCAATACAAGCAGTCATTCCGGAACCGCAAGAAAAAACTAATTCCGAGTATTTCTGATATCCAGAGAAGACTTCTTTCAATTCTTCGACGGATTTCATCATGCCATCTTCAAGCAGAGACGTAAAAGGAATATTAGTAGAACCAGCAATAGAACCGCTAGAAAGTCTAGCACGAGGCTCTGGGCTAGTTCCATTGAATCTACCCTCAGAACGTGCATCAATCAAATGGAACGATTTAGCACTTAGATTAGCTTCAACTTCATCGAATGATTTGATAGACCCTTGTTTTATTTTACCTTGAAAATTCCCACTGGAAGAGCGTTCTATGATCATTCGTCTTTCAACTTCTCCTCCATCTTCTTTCCAAGCCGATAGCCCACCATTGAGGACAGATACATTTACGAACCCCATCGTCTTAAAAATAAACCAAACGCGCGGAGCAGTATACATACCGAGATTATCATACACGACGATTTCAGAGTCCGATGTGATACCCACAGACTTGCAAAAAGAATTAAAAATGCCTTCATTTGGAAAGGTATTGGGAAAAGCGGCGCCTGATATTGCTAACTCATTCTTTATAGAAACGACAAAAGAGCCTGGAATCATAAGGTCGGGATACCTGGCTTCAAGGCCCGCCTTATTGCTTGCTGGACTTACGTCCAAAAGAATCAAATTAGGAGATTCAATTTTCGAACTTAGACTTTGTGGGCTAATCAGCGACATGGCTAGAATTACGAATGGGGCGAACAAGATTATTCTTCAGCATTATCGGCTTGTAACTGTTGGGCCTTCTTATTGTTGCGCCACCATATAAAACCGATCAATCCGATAAGCATGTAAGGGAAAGCAAAGATGTAAAGAATTCCGTTGTTTAATCCTTTTCCAGCTGATCCTCCATTTGCTAAATTAGATTCAGCAGTCATTCTGCACATTGGGCATTGAGCTAGTAATTCACCAAGAGGTAAAGCAGTTAAACAAAGGACAACCAAGAAGGGTACTAATATTTTATAAACTTTCATATCACAAATTTAATAACAAGGAGCCAACATAAGATAGCAAATCGGTCCCGTGATACATACATAAAGCCAAACAGGAAAAACCCAGCGAGCCATGCGTTTATGTTTCTCGACAAGATGAGTATATCCTCTTATAAAGGTAAACAAGATAAATGGAAAAATAATTGCAGCACTAAGTATATGTGTTAGCAGCAATATGAGGTACACAACTTTAATTGTACCACTCTTGCAAAAAACTGTAGGTTCGCTTGTTGTGTGATATGCAACGTAAGAAAGCAAGAATACCAAGCTTAAACCCATCGCTATCATAATCATGTTTCTATGTGCAATAATATTTTTCCTCTTGATAAAATAGAGAGCCAGCAACAAGAAAATTCCAGTAATAGCATTTACTGCGCTGTGGAAAGGAGGTAGAAAAGTCAAAGTACCTCCAACTGGAATTTTAATATAGCGCATACCTACAACTACAGCGATAATAACAACTGTCAATATCCAAGCCCATGGCTTTAACTTCGCTGCTAGCTCGGGATTAGCAGTAAATTCACTATTTTTCATCTTCACGAATTAAAGTTAGTTTATCTCTCTTTTTCATTGGTAGTAAGATCACGATGTGTTCGTATGCTAGATTAAAGTCCTCTTGAGAATGTCCGTATTTTTTTCGTATTAATTCATCCTTGGAAAGCATCAAGCGAGTGGTATCGCTAAAAAACTCTATGAATTCAGCTGCATCTACCCTATTAATTATGTTGCTAAACAAAGTATCTTGAAAAGAAGGTAGATTGCTCTTTTCATAAATTGCAGTTACAGAGAAGTCGTTTCTTGGCTTAAAGCTCTCTGCTAAAAAGTACAAATCACTTTCATCCTGTTGAGAATTAATTTTCATGTATACGTTCACCAGTTTATCCTTAGTATCAAAGAAGGTTGAGTCTGTTTCTAACAAAAAAGATCTTTGCTTAACCGTGAGAGGAATCTCACTCTTAAGGTCCTCTAGAGCCTCTTTACGAAAAATGAACCCTGAGCGCAAATAAAGATAGCTAACAGCAGGAAAAACGAAGATTAGAGAAACAACTAAAAAGGCTTTAAAATACTTCACTTTCTTATTTTATGATGTAACAAATTAACATGCAAAATTGATCAAAAAGAATGTCACTAAAATGTAATCTTATCAGGGTTAAATACCAATTAATAAATCATTCGTCTTTAAAACTTTGCAAACATTCCATATGTATCGACATTTACTCGGGTCCACTAACTTAAGTTCGAGTTTAATTGCCCAATATATATCAAAAAAACACCTGTTAAATGGCGAGTTAGCAAACAGTCCACGGGCTAAACGGAGATAACTCAACAAAGATACTTGTGAAAATTTAATGTTCTTTTAGTGAAATTTGGCAAAACCTACATTTTACGCTAGAACGGCAAGACCCCTGTTTACAATAACCTTTAAAAGTCAAGATAATGTATACGTTAGATAAATTCGAACTCAGCTCACTACTGATACCAATTCTACTTTAAGAAATCAGTCAATTTGTGTCATTATCGATCTACATCCTTAGCTCGCCCGTCGACTCTCGACTTACTCTTACTCTGAGAATTGCCATGTTGCATCTTCAAGGATTCTTCATTGATTCGGCATATTCACGGATGTGGGTCCATTATCTAGCCTTAATAATGAGTAGTCCG
>CALBVQ010000223.1 GCA_937969485.1 uncultured Saprospiraceae bacterium
CGTCCAGCTCTTTTGATGCTCACCGTGATGGTGACCACGCCTGCGCTTCAAAAGAACTGTTGAGCTCCCATTCTCTTTGCAGTTTAAACTCTCATGACGAAAACCTAATGCATAATTCGGGTTTAATAATTCTTGAAAATAAAGTGAAACCTTAAAACAGAATTGGTATTAGACATCGTGAAATATTTCTTTCTTTTCCAAAGACATGTTCGAAATTAGAAAGTAGAATTACCCCAAACAAGGTTGTCATACCAAGTAGGCTAAAATCCTATTATCGCTAATTGCGAACTGATAGTTCTATATCTAATCTAGCTTTAATACTTGAAGGAAAGCTTTCTGAGGGACCTCTACATTTCCTATATTTCTCATCTTTTTCTTACCCTTCTTCTGCTTTTCAAGAAGTTTTCTCTTTCGTGAAATATCACCACCGTAACATTTGGCAGTAACATCTTTCCTAAGGGCAGAAATAGTTTCTCTAGAAATAATTTTAGCTCCAATTGCCGCCTGAATAGCAATCATAAACTGCTGACGAGGAAGTAATTCCTTAAGCTTCTTGCATATTTTACGCCCAAAACTATCTGCTTTGTCTCTGTGCACTAAAGAGGATAATGCATCTACTGACTCACCATTCAACTTTATATCAAGCTTTACTAAATCACTAGGTTTATAGCCAGTTGGCTGATAATCGAAAGAAGCATAACCTCTTGAAATAGATTTTAGTCTATCATAAAAATCAAAAACGATTTCAGCGAGTGGCAAGTCAAAAGTCAACTCTACGCGCTCTGTTGTCAAGTAAGTTTGCTTTAATAATACTCCTCGCTTATCCATACATAATGACATTATAGTGCCAATGTATTCTGGTTTGGTGATAATCTGTGCGTTAATATATGGTTCCTCCACCCTATCCAAAACAGTAGGATCAGGTAGGTCATTCGGAGTATTGATTAATATTTCTTCTCCTTTTTTAGTGTAAGCGAAGTACGAAACGTTAGGTATTGTTGTAATCACCTCTTGATCAAACTCTCTGCTAAGGCGCTCTTGAATGATCTCTAGGTGTAACATTCCTAAGAATCCACATCGAAATCCAAAACCAAGAGCAATAGAGGTTTCAGGTTCGAAAACTAGAGATGCATCATTCAATTGAAGCTTCTCCAAGCTATCACGAAGATCCTCGAAGTCATCATTATCGATAGGAAAAATACCCGCGAATACCATCGGCTTCACAATCTCAAAACCATCTATTCCGACCTCGCATGGATGTTCTACAGTAGTAATTGTGTCTCCTACCTTAACTTCGCTTGAAATTTTTATTCCCGTAATAATATATCCTACATCTCCACAACCTAATTCCTTTTTGGGCTGTAGCCCGACTTGTAGATTACCTACCTCATCAGCATTGTACTCATTTCCTGTATTAAAGAAGCGAACTTTATCCCCTTTCTTTAGCACTCCGTTTAAAATTCGGAAGTAAGCAATCACACCTCTAAAAGGATTAAACACCGAGTCAAAAATTAATGCTTGTAATGGGGCTGTAGGCTCTCCACTCGGCGGAGGAACTCTTTCCACTATCGCATTCATTATATCTTGAATCCCAATTCCAGTCTTTCCACTTGCAAGTACGATTTCCTCTTTAGTGCAACCTAGTAGGTCAATAACTTGGTCACTAACCTCCTCAATCATAGCAGATTCCATATCTACCTTATTCAAGATTGGAATTATTTCCAGATCGTGTTCAATAGCAAGGTATAAATTTGAAATTGTTTGCGCTTGGATTCCTTGAGATGCATCTACTAAAAGTAAAGCACCTTCGCATGCTGCTATTGATCTTGACACTTCGTATGAAAAATCAACGTGCCCAGGAGTATCAATCAAATTAAAAGTATACTTTACTCCATCACTATGTTCATAATAAATCTGAATAGCATGAGATTTAATCGTAATTCCACGCTCTCTTTCGAGATCCATATCATCAAGTGCCTGATTCGTCATATCTCGCTCAGAAATCGCACCAGTGAATTCTAGTAGACGATCTGAGAGTGTAGATTTCCCATGATCAATGTGGGCTATAACGCAAAAATTTCTTATCTCCTTCATATGAGCGCAAATATACTGTGAACATTGTTATTGTATGTCATTTATCTATATGGATTAACAAGATAAAAGTGATTTAGGGTGTCGAAACGGCAAAAAAAAATTAAACTATATCTTCTTTAGCGGACTTAATCGGAACAATCAAGGTAATTTTGTAGCTTACAAAACTAACTTTTTGAAAATGTTCGAATTTAAAGGCCCATACATTAATCCCGAATCAGCGATTTATTATTCAGGAATTCAAGTTCCAGGTGATATTGTTAAAGAGATAAAAAAACTTGACAATCAGCGCTTCATTATTAAGATCAATGACTCCATTGAATATCCTGGAACAATCATTCCTATTGAGAAAGGGGTGTACATTATCCTTGTCAATAAAGAGCGAGTTCGAAAGCTAAAACTAAAACTCAACGATGAGGTTACTGTCTCATTATCAGTTGATGAAAGTACGTATGGAATGCCTATTCCAGCGGAATTCCAAGAGGTACTTAATGAAGATCCTGAGGGAAAGGAATTATTAGAAAAGTTAACCCCTGGAAAGATTCGAAGTTTAATCTATATCGTTTCTAAATTAAAAAGTGCTGATAAAAGGATTGAAAAATCAGTAATTATACTGGAACATTTACGTGCGAATAATGGGAAGCTTGATATGAAAATGCTGAATGTCGCTTTTAAGGAATATAATAGGATATGATCTTGCCTCTGTGCTCAATGAAAAAAAATTGCATTATGTGGATGAGTCAATCTTGAACCCAAAAGATGTATTAATACCAATTCTGTTTTAGAATTTCGCATATTTTCAAGTTTATAAAAGCAATTACTTCGTTAGAAATACTCATGATACCTAAGGCTATCCCTGCGTTTTGTGCCTTGTACTTGATTTAATAATTCTTGAAAATAAACTGACACCTTAAAACAGAATTGGTATAAGATATCTATTACGAGCTGAAACTACGTCGATTCTAGGACCGTCCATCTCTTTTGATGCTCACTGTGATGATGACCACGCCTTTGCTTCAAAAGAACTCTTGAGCTGGCATAGCATCGCTACTATCAATGAATGAAAATTAGCGATGCGCTATATTTCGCAGGAAGTTCAAGATGTAATAAATTTTCAAAATGATAATTTGGGTTTAAGCTCTCACGACGAAAACCTAATTCATAATTCGCTTTGAATGTTTCCTCAGCAAAGCTCAAACTTCTAATATAAAAAAGGAAAAAGCACCAATTACTGGGAATGCACACAGGTAAATGATTAATTGTTCACCAATGGCGATTTAGGAACCTTAGGAACTTTAGGTAACAAGGTTTTTTGCAAACCATCAAATACCGTCTCCCACGTTCTTTTGAACGTACTATGTTTAATGTCATGCATTACATCTACTTTAACCAACTTGGGATTCCTACTTTTCCTGTTGTTTTGACGTAAAACAAAGTTATTAACTAGCAACCGGAACGGATCTACAATTCCAGTAGTTCGTTCTTCAACGTACTCAATCTTCAAGTTCCTGTAGTAAAACTCCATTGCGCCTTGACTTCGATATTTATTGGCTTTCACATCAATTAGTAGTTCATCAAACTCCCCTTTTTTTATCCGCATCGCACTTAGATCTTCAAGCATTCTGTTAACATCTTGAAACTCTAGATCAACTAATCGGCTACGGTAATCATAAGAGTTCTGGGTATCTATCATATTGAAATTCATAGACATATCGAGCTTCCCTTTGTCCATCAAAATGGCGGTAAAGTTAGAGCGGATCATCGGATCTGTTTTCAATCTGACGGGGATATTTGTCACATTGCTAATCGTACCGTTAATATTTGAAAAATGTATACTTCCATTATCAGTCCGTCTTTCTGCTCTTAAATCATATTTGACATAGTTGTTTCGCAACTCCACTACCCTTATATCTACTGGCACCTCAAATTCCTTAAAGAGTTGACTAAATATTTTCTTTGGCCGCTGTGTCACATCTGCATTCATATCAGTATAGACAATTACTTTAGCCTCTGAAACAATAGCCTTATCTGCAATCACTTGCTGGGTTTCGATGTACGTCGCTATAACATCGCCTTCCAGTTGAATACTACTACAACTAAAGTCATATATTGTATTCCTCTTGTGTCTATTGACAGCTAAGTGTGATCTGCTTTTCTTCGAAACTGCAAGTAAATTATTTACGGTAACACCTTTTGGCTTGATACTTACTTGACCTGTTTTGACAGTAAAATCCTTCACATCGGAAAACGTGACACTTGATGATGTGAGATCGTAATATTTGTATGATATTTTCTCTTTCCTTGAAGACAATTCGACATCACTTACATCAGCAAACACTCCTTGTAAAGAGGCAATTTTTGCAGAACCTCCTTCCTTGTAAAAATCAACTGTAGGGCTATTGAACTTTATCTTGGCAATTGACAAATCCACTTTTTCGTCCACTAAAAGGGCTGTAAAATTTTCTGGAATATCAATCTTATTAGCCACAATTGAAAGAGTCTCTATTTTCTTTGTCTCTCTTATGTCAAGGACATTTCCTTGAATCGTAATCTTTTTCAGATCTACAATAAACTGATTCGATTTTTCAGCAAAGTACACCCCTTCCAATACAGATACCTCCTCAGTGTAGCTAAGCTTCGCAACACCTATCTTCCTATTCTTATACATTAGACCTTCTGCTTCTATCTCCACGAAAGGATTAGCATAATCAAGTTTTTTAGTCTTAGTCTCGTAAGAAACCTGATCTAATGTGATGTGGGAAGACGAGAAATCAATCGATTCGATTTGTGGTGCATTACTAATATGGCTTTCGCCCAAAGATAATATGAGCTTGTCAGCGTAAATCTCATCTATCATCTCATTCTCAGCTACATTGATTTTTTCAATGTCCTCAAAATCGAAGTGTACACTATCAATCACAACTAAAATTGTGTCAGCTCTCAAATTACCTGTGGCATTGATTATCATCCAATCCAAGCCAGTAAACTCTATTGTTGAAGCGTAAAGTACATTCTCACTCTCCTGCCCCTCTAATAGATACTCGTTCAAGTTTGAACCATAAAAAATCAAGCTCCCTCCTTCGTAATCTACCGAAAAGGAATCTGCTGGAAAATCTAATGCTGCAATCTTGGAACGTATGGTTCCCTCTATAAGATCTTCACCTTTGGCTTGCCAAAAAAAGAACCCTGCAACTGCTAACAGCAGAAGGATTACAAAGCCAATAAGTATCTTATTAAAATTAATAGTCTATGGTTAAAGTTATTTAACTATAACTAGTTTCTTCACTGATAAGTTTGAATAGTCCTCTGATTCAATCTCAATAAAATACTGTCCTGCCGAAATTGAAGATACATCAAGTGTGGTAGAATTTGTATTTACCAAGCTTCTTTGCATAAGTTTTCTGCCTTGTAAATCTATTACCCGAATCACTCCGGTTATATTCAAATCTAAATTAACATACACTTCACTTGATGCAGGATTAGGATAGACCTCTGAGATTAACGATTCAATCTCATTTGTCGAAACGACATCTCTCACTCCTTTACCAATAGCGTAATCACCTGGTTGTGCAAACTCTATTTCTACCGAGCCTGCTCCATCAACAGGGTTAAATTTGATTAATTTAGCATCGAGTGGCTCCCACCTGACCGAGGCATCTGGTCTGTAAAATAGTAAAATCGAATCTTCGCTAACTACAGTCAACGGGTAATCTAAGTCATTAGGTGACTTTCCCTCATATGGGAATTTCAGCGTCAATTCGTAATCTCCCGGATAATCTCCTAGAACCCTCCAGTAATGCTTATTATTTAGCTCCAGATCTCCATCAACTATATTATCATCTGGTGCTCCCAAAATATGCTCTACTCTAGCATTCAACTCCGCAGTTAAACTTTCAACCTTAAAACTTATGTCTGTCCTATCGAAGGTTTTCACGCCTGTATCAGAGATTACTCTATCATGAGCAAGCCTTGCTTGATTCAATAGATTATCTTTGTTAAACACCACCCTTTTTACATCAAAATCAGTTGTAACATCCACAGTTGAATACTTGCCACTTGCCTCAATCATCTGCATCTCTACTTCCCCATTAAAGCCGTATAGATGTAGACTCAGCGGAGTCTCATTGTGAATATTATCAGTACCGTACAGCTTTTGTTGAACATACACTGTTGTTTCATATGTTCCATTACCCATATTTTCCGACTTTATTGAATCTTCAACAAATACCGAAAAGCCTGGATTTAATACCCAAGCATCAAAAAAAGGTTTCATGTCAACCCCAGTAGTTTCCGTTAGCTGATCTTGGAATTTTTGAGCATCTAAGTGACTATAGGCATAATTTTCTAGGATCGCTCTCATACCCTTGCTAAATAGAGTGTCACCTAGATAGCCTCTCATATTATGAATCACACTTGCGCCTTTTCTGTAGGTATGGGTACCATAAGTAAATTCGTTCGGCATGTTGGATAAAGCTCGAAACTCATTGTCATCGATGTGTGCACTTCTCAATACGTAGGAGTGATTGCTTTTTACAACATCTAGAAATTCATCTTTCCCGTCAAGACATTCAGCTGTAAGGTGATAGCCATACTCAGCCGGACCTTCCTTGATCCACATATCTCTTTCAGTGCTCAATGTGATAAGATTCCCAAACCAGTTATGTGTCAACTCATGCGACATTAATCTAGTATTACTACTTGCACTACCATTAATCGACGATAAAGGATAAGCAATGTGAGTAGGATGTTCCATTGCACCAACTGTTGTTGCAACATAACCAACTCGCTCCCATACATACGGGCCGTACCAACTCTCAATACAGTCAAGAGCTGCAGGTAAATTGCCCATGGAACCCTTCATTGCAGTTGTATCTGCTGGTTTTGCCATTAATTTGATATCTATTGTCCCATATTTACCTTCATGTTGACTCCACAAGGTGCGATAATCGGCAATTGTTATGCTTGTTTGATAAGTCGTCACAGGCTGCTCCATTACATAGGTAGTGGTAGCAGTTCCATCTCCATGATCAACGATTCCTACTTCGGTGCCTATTGAATGTGCCTCTTTTGAAGCATCATGCTTCATTATGATCTCATAAGTAGACCTTTCCTTAAAATTATCAAAACATGGAAACCAACCTCTTCCGAAGTTATGAGGGTTTGCAGCAATTCCTATTCCCAAATTATAAAAATATCCACTTTCGTAAACCAATCCTCCAAAACCTGAAGCATCCCTTTTGGGATTACCTTGATAATAAACCTGAACATCAAACTGATCACCACTATTCGCTGTAAAAGGAAGAGCCGCTACAATTTGTAAACCGTCGTAAATAAAGGTAGTTTCTTGGCCATCCACAAAAATACTATCAACAATTAAATCTAATAAATCTAGCGTTATGCTTTTTACCTCGTCCATCTTCGATACAACACTTACAGTGGTATTAGCAGTTAAGTAAGGAGGTGCAGTTAAATCAGCGTCAATTTTATAGTTGAGAACATCAATCGTATCACTTCTTAAACCATCCGTATCCACATCCATCATCATTGAAAAACCAGGAGCATGTTTAAATTCAGCAGAATGACCATGACATGACACTGGGTAATCTATTTGGGTGTAACCCACAGAACAAAAAAACATAAACGAGAAAACAAGTAAAATTCGATTCATTACACTAATTGTTTAAAATGCTAAAATACGTAAAATAATAAAACTTGATATGTCCAAAAATTGCGAAACAACGTTTTGTATTCTTAAAGCGTTATACTATCAACTATATACTTACTTAAAAAGATGGATTAAATTCCTGAAGTGTCCATATGATATTAATTAACAGAACGATTCTTTATTTTCTAATTTTTGTAACCGCAATATTTTCTACGACTTCTTGCAGTTTCAATGAGTTCCAAGATCCTTCTACGATCGTAGATATAGCCAACGAGATAGAGTTAAGGCTTGTCCCAGATTTACAGAATGATACCCGCTTAGAATGGCTGATTACAACGAAAGACAACAAGTACTGTAATGATGCAATTTTACATACTGAAATTGTGGACGTTCCTTCTAGATATGAGTTACAAATTCAAGGAATTGACAATCCTGTCAACTGCCAACCGTTCAATGCGTATGTGAGCTCAACTGAGAAATTTAATTCTATTGATAATGTGCGATTTCAAATCGTTTTCCCTAACAACCTTACTTCTGAAATTTCTATCATTAGAGAAAATAATAGATTCGTTTTGTCAAGCAGTGAACAAGAATATTTTTCATTTACTCAGCAGGAACTACTGCTATTTAACAAGCTGACATTTTGGGCTGGAATAAATACAGATTCTGATGAAGAATATGAACAGTTTTCTGAAATGATAACAAGTATCAAAAATTCTTACCAATCAAATAATTTACCTTTCGGAAATTATGGCTACGTCAAAAAAATAGCCGATCAAGAAATTGTAGTCAATCCTCAGACTTTACTTTCATACGATCAGACTCGGTCCTTTCAGATGTCCGATGAAATAGATTACAGTAAAGTGCTTGACCAATTACAGACCACCATTGCTGAGTATAGACTACAAAACCCTGAACAAGACTTTTTTGTTGCTACTTCTCAAGGTGATGTTTTGTAAGGAAACTACTATTTAATATTGAATTGGCGTTCGCCAGCGGTAGTTACCAATGCGCCCCACACCTTTCCGCGGGATTATGCAATCTTATTCTCCAAGACGCGTATTAATTCATCAATCATTTCGTCAGATTGATCTTTATGAGTAACAAAACGCATAGTCTCTCCACTAATTGGTTTTGCTAAAATATTATTATTGTTGAGTTTTTTGATGAAGTCTTCAGAGCTGATACCATCCAGATCGAATACTATGATATTCGTATGGACAGGCGCAACACTCTTGACGTAAGAAAGGCGGCTTAAAACTTCGCCTATTTTCTTCGCTCTATCGTTGTCAATCTTTAATCTATCTACATTGTTTTTTAAGGCGAACAGCCCTCCAGCAGCGATAATACCTGCTTGTCGCATACCACCTCCCATTACCTTTCTAAACTTTCTAGCCCGCTTAATTAAAGACTTTTCTCCCAGAAGCAACGAGCCAACTGGTGCCCCCAGACCTTTAGACAAACATATGCTTATAGTATCAAAATACTTTCCGACCTCTTGAGTTGTTTCAGCGGTTTCTACGAGAACATTAAATAAACGTGCACCATCTAAATGCAGTGCAAGATTCTTTTCTCTTGTCAACTCATAGATTGGTTTTATTTCATCCAAAGTATAGTATGACCCGCCAGCCTTGTTACAAGAATTTTCCAATACTACCATCCTAGTATTAGGCAACCAATCATAGTCTGGCCTGATTGCTTCCTCTACTTGACTCGCT
>CALBVQ010000224.1 GCA_937969485.1 uncultured Saprospiraceae bacterium
AGAGATTCAAAATCAGCAGGTTTATATTAATGGTAAGGCGATTTCACGTGGTGAGCCTGAGCGAAATAAAGACCACCTTCTAGTGACCGAAAAACAAGGTGAGAAAGAATACCAAGTGCAGTGGTTAGCGTCTGATACTGACACGATGCTTCAATTGACCGTGCCACCAGGTGAGGTGTTTGTACTAGGTGACAATCGCAGTGCATCTAATGATTCACGTAAGTTTGGTACGGTGCCGATGCGTGATGTAGTGGGTAAGGCGGGGCAGATTTGGTTTTCTAAGGGTGAAGATGGGATTCGTTGGGAGCGATTGGGGAAGTTGTTAAGGTAGGCTCACCTTTTTTCATTGTTAGCAACCAAAAGCGCAATAGCTTGCACTCTCTGGTTCGTCATTACAGTTATTTGAAGAGGAAATTAAGTTTTATTTCATAAGGATTGCAACCTTCCAACAATGTTTAATAGCTTCGGGTTATTATCCTCAACAATATCATAAAATATTTGCTTCTTCGTCAGCTCATCCCTAATGACTACTGCATGGGAATAAACCTTAACCATCGATTTGATATCATCAATTAAGGGAGGAATTACTACACTATCCTCTGATAATATTTTTTTATAAACTATTTTTAGGCTTTCTAATACTGCCTCAATGTCATTTTTTTCAATATTAATATAATTTAATTCTTGTAAACATTCTGCCAAATAGTTACTTTTTTCTTTAAGAATAGCTAGCTCATTAGAAATATCATTATAGAACGATGGTCCAAACCCAGGGACCACTAAACAGCATCTCGCTTATTGATAAAATCTAGGTACTTGCTTTGGAAAAAGATTAACCTACTTTGCTTTATGTTATCTCGGCTAAAAATATAGCTTTCAATTAACGAGTTAAACTCAATAGATTGGTCATGAATCTCTTTTTTTACTTTTATTTTTTTATTATTTATTATTTCTGAGATATATTGATTCAAAGAACTCCAGTATTCTACATCTGGATTTGACGGCATATTTTTAATCCTTTCTGATATTTTCCCTACATACTCCTGCTCATTCGTCATCTTCCGAGAGCTAGAAATATCATATACATTATTTTTAACCTCGTCTTCTTGTACAAGAAACTTTATTAGTTTAGAAACAACATCTTTATCATGTAAACTATTGATGTACTTAACATGGGCCACACCCTCTATATTGGATATTTTTTTAACTCCCTCCTGCTTAAGCAATATAATATCTTTAGTACTTTTAGCTCCTATCCAAAGACCTATTTCAAATAGTACGTTTGGTGACCCGAGGCTACAATCATGCTCCTTGGTTCTTTTATCATTGCTTAATATTGAAATGCATTTCTGAGAAGAATTAATAGCAGCTCTAACTCTACTAAGAATACTCCTATCCATGCTTGCTGTGTTTTCTGCAACAATATTTAATTTTATTTTCTTGCCAAAAATAGGCAAGTTGCTTTCATCAATTAAATAATATTTAACCTCATTTCTGAAGGTATTATCATCACCTCCGTAAAACAAAACTACATTTAGTTCCTTATATGGTTTCATCTTAAAACCCTCCAGTAGAACCAATCAGAATTACCTATAACCTTTTTTCTACCTACCAAGCCCAAATAACGTAGTTCATGCAGCCGTAAGTGTAATTCTTTTTCTCTTGCAAACTCTAAAGAAGGGATTTCTTTATAAACTCTTTTAAAAATTTCCATACTAGACTCAGGTTCTGTGCTTATAAAGGATAAGATTTTTTTTTGAGTCTTAGAAATTCTCTCTATCCTGAGCGCTCTCACTTCTTCAACCTCAGCAAACCTTTCGCTCAACTTTTTATTACCTTGATAATCTTTAGAAAAGTGAAGCAAAATCCCTTTTATAGTGTCTAACTCTCCTTTAATTTCAGATTGAGATTCTACAATTTCTTCCTTACCACTTTTGATTTCTTTAAGATGTTGAAGCATATAGTCGGATAAGTACGCTCTAATCTCTTGATCATTACTTTCTATACTTGAAACTATCCTATTAAAAGTTTCTTCAGTGCTTCCTGATTCATTTAAAACACTCTCATACTGATTGAAGATCAGCTCCTCCAGTACAGGACCAACAATAGGAATAGCTTTTGCAATGCCTTTGAATAAATAGTAAGCATCGAAAGAGGGTGAGTTTTCCATATATAATTAGGCTCGATTAAAATTTACACTAATATACATTTACACCATAGAGATATCAGTTAATTTACATGTAGAGAAATTATCAAAACAGTGTCCAAAGGAGGCTGAATGGCGCGCAGTCAAAGCTATAGATAATCAGAATCGCTCCTAAAGAAAAACCCAGTTAGCCTCTATCAAATTATAGTCATTCATATTATTGGGTAGCTAACAGATTACGATTCATGATTATTTTACCAAAGTAGCTCTAAATCTCAGCAGCATCCAACGTTCGACGCGTATCCGCTTCGACCTCATTTAACTGATCCAGCGTCAAGTGACAACTAATTTCATGCCCGTCATTCAACTTCAAAATCGGTGGTATCGTGGTATTACACGTTCCATCCATCGCCATAGGACAGCGGTTATAAAACGGGCAACCCACGGAAGTCATCTCCACACCACGCGAAATACCAACGGCCATTTCACGCTTTTGCATGGTGTCTTCTAACCAACCAATCCGCATTTCTGGTACG
>CALBVQ010000225.1 GCA_937969485.1 uncultured Saprospiraceae bacterium
AAACTATCAAAGCAACTAACTGAGTCTATCATAAATGATACAATCAAAGAATCAGGAGCATCAATAATTACACTATCGATCTTAAAGCAATCTTCATCATCCGTAATCGTCACAAAGTGCTTACCAGGATTAAGTGCAACTGCAGGATTAGTCAATTCTCCGTTGTCCCACTCGAAATCAAAAGGAGGGTTTCCACCAACAATAGTCACTGTTCCAGTTCCATTTTCAGAATCAAAACAAAGTACATCTGTACCCACAACCGAACTCATTATTTCATCTGGCTGATTTATAACAACTTCCACTGTAGCAGTGCAGCTATTCAAGTCTGTGATTGTCACTATATAAGTAGCTGCTGGTAGATCATTCACAGAAAAAGTGGTTTGCCCAAGTGGATCTCCCCAAGCAAACTCGTAATCAGATATATCACTCGCTGTACCTCCGGAAGGATTTACCGCTGCACTTCCGTCATTTCCACCAAAACAACTAACATCTGAAGATACTTGAGTTGCGGTGATAGCAGCTGGCTCAGTAAAAGAGATCGAAGTTACGATGCTACATCCATTAAAATCCGTAACTGTCAAGCCTTCTGTCCCTTCTCCTAGATCCGAGGCGGTATTAGTTGTACTGCCACTTTCCCAAATATATTCATAGGGCTCTGTACCTCCAAAAGGTTCTGCAACTACAGACGCTGAAGTTTCACCGTTACATTGTATTCCCATTACATCTTCAAAGTCAACATTTAGTGCATTAGGAGTAGGGATTACAATAGGAAACTTAGCAATACAGCCAGTATTATCTTCAATATATAAAGTATCTTCGAAGGCTACACTTGCTGCTAGATCAGAAAACGCGCCATCCAAAGTATTCGTGCCTCTAAAAGTATAGGTATATGGTGGATAATTCCCTGTAATTTCAACATCTAAAATACCGTCTGCATCCCCTAGACAACTTACTCCTTCCAAAGTTTCAATCACCAGATCATCGACCTCACACTGATTAGTAGTACAGGTGATCGTGGTACTTTGCCCGCCACAAGTTCCCCCAAGTACTGTAATCGTAATATCGTAACTGGTTGACGGATCTAGCCCAGTAGAGATAGCCCACTCAGTGACATTACCAATATCTAGTGGAGGATCAATAATACCTGGAATAAATATGGTGTATCCTGTAGCGTCAATCGCTGCATCCCACTCCACTCTAATATATTGCGGAGCAATAGAGTCACACATCAAATTTTCAACCGGCGGCAGCAGATCAACTGTTTCCACAGTAAAACTATCAACTAGCGAACACCCATAAGAATCAGTGACTTCTAAATAGAACGTGGTAGTTTCATCTACCTCAATGTCAATATCTTCGCAATTAATACAGATTGAACCATCTACTGAACTTGACCACTCGTAAGTTAAATTATAAAGTGCCTGAAAGCAAATAGACCAGCCATGCACAGATCCTATAGCACCTTCTTCTTCATCGATAAAAATGAGAGAATAAGTTCCATTACTTTCATTAGATAAATCATATAAATCTTCCCATACACCTTCTGGTAAAAAATCACCAGTGTACTTCGGATTATCCGGAAAATAGCTTCCTACAAGCGGAGTTCCATTATTAATATTTTCGCTCGCAAAAGGTGTAAAACATGTGTTGATCATGTAATCAACAGAGGTATTATCCCCATCAAAACCGTTGTCGGTAGACAACTCCATAAAAAATCCTCCCGGAGTCAATAGATAGAAATCGAGATCAGTCCTAAAAATATGCTCGACACTATCGATGCATACTCTCTTAATAAGATTTGGTGCTATATATTCTGGAAAAACTCCATCAACCTCAATATCCATTCTATACTCAGTAAACTCATCAATTAACGTTACAGACTCATTTGTGCTAAAGAATGGCGCTGGTGGCAGAACAAATGAAGGTGGCAAATCTTGAGTTAGTGTAATTATTTCTGCCTGACATATCATTGTATCTTGAGGAATAATAGGCTGTTCAAGTGGGGTTTCAACAATAGAAATTGTTACCGTATCTCTATTGCAAATATCTTTTTGGATATCGAAGCATATGTTCTCAAGTCCTTCTATTATACCATCCTCTATGGCAAAAATCTCATATTCTACTCTATTTTCACCAGCAGGAATGATAAATTGATCAGGCAAACCAATGTAGTCGACATCTTGAATAGCAACATCGTCACAATCAATGATCTGTGCATCTACAATAAAATCTTGTTCAACTGGGTCAGGAAGAGAAACCACCAAAGTAGCTGAATTACACCCTTCTGCAATAGTTCCATCTAGTGAAACTGTCGAGATATCTACTGAAATAGATCCCGTTCCAAATGATTTAGCTTCTAAAAATACAGAAGAATCATAATTGGGATCACCTACATCGGCAATTTTTAGTTGCATCACATATTCTTGGCAAGGAATCACAATCGCTTGAGCAGTAAACACATCTAAGTAAGCACCGTACGCAAGAAAACTCGAACCTGTATTATCATTATAGTACTCTTCGAATGAACCAGGACAACTAGGACCAGTCGTAGAATGCACGTTTTCTATTGTTACAGGAAGATTAGTAAAGGTAAGTCCTGTAGGATCTGTCAATTCAGGTACTAAAGCTATATTCTCTGCATTGTATGTCCCTCCGTCGGGATTAGGCCCTGAGATAAAAAAGCCAAAAATATCATTAAAAACACTGCAATTGAATTGAGGATATTCTTCACTAGCAAAAACATATCGAAATCTTAAGGTATCGGCAGCGGGAATAAATTTAATTTCATAGCGAGCAACATCAAATAATCCAAGATTCTGGTCAATTAGTGGATCTAAATCAGGGTCTGAGTTAGGTCCACCTACATCATTACCCGCAAACTGTTCTTCTTCTTGGTTGGCGGCAGAAACAATACCTGAACCCATTACGATTCCTCTTTCGATTCCTATATCATTAAATCCATCTGTAAAAAAACCAGCGGCTTGATTTGAACCTTCAAATGAAATTGATGTCACTTCTACACCATCCCCTAAAAATATAGTTTCGATTATCTGTTCGGGGCTAATAGCATTGGATGAACCTGTTATACTAAGCTGCGCAAATCCGCAATGGCATGCTAAAACCGCTGTTGCAAAAAGGACGAAACGAATTCGCATCAAACTGAAAAATTTTGGGTTATAACCCATAAAATATAAGTTCTACTATTAACAAAGTTAAAGACCAATATAAGAAGCTCTCACGAAAAATGGTCAATATTATACACAATCATTAAGTTATCTCACTTTAATTTAACGAAACGGACAAACTAGTGTGCTCATTGTAAGAAAAAACAAAATTCTTTCTTTGTCTCTTCAACTTGACATAATAAAATCTAAATATGATGCGCCTCGTCTGAATTTTATGATATTTAATCTAGTATTCCTCACGGTGTGTTCTTTTCGCACGTATATTTACCAAATGAAGAAGTTTTTCAAAAAAGTTGTCTATGCTCTCGGTATCTTGATGGTCACACTCATCATTGCTGCAGTAGTAGGGATCATCTATCTGAGCAAAAGCTTTGGCGGTAAACCGATTATACATGAGAATAGTATTCTTGAACTAAATTTCGATAATAATCTAGCAGAAAAATCGCAACCTCAGAACCTCATTATGAAACTTGCAGGTGAAGACCCGACTGTGAGTTTCAGAGAGACCTTAGACATATTGCATGAAGCATGCACAGATAAGAAGATTAAGGCAATCAGTATCAAAGGCACATCACTCTTAGACCACACAAAGGTAATGTCAATTATAGAGGCTTTGAAGGAATTCCGTACCTCTTGTGACAAGAAAATCTATGCATATGGGGACTATTATTCTCAGAGTGGCTACCTACTCGCAACTCAAGCAGACTCTCTGTTCCTTCATCCTATGGGTAGCATTAATTTAGTCGGATATTCGGCAGTATTAAGCTACTACAAAGACCTTTTGGATAGATGGGACATAGACTTGGAAATATACAAAGCAGGAAAATACAAAAGTTACACAGAATCTTTTACTGAAAATTCCGCAAGCTCCGAAAGCCAAGAACAGTACATGGAATTATTGATAAGCATGCATAACGAACTTCTATCTACCCTTGCCGAAAATTCGAAAGAAGATACTACTTTTTGGAGTAAAATTATTCAAGAAAACCTAGGCTCTCGAGCCGAAAAGTGCGTAGACCTTCAATTAGTTGATAAGATCATTTATGAGGCCAACTATAGAGAGAGATTACTTTCTCGCTTTGATGAAGATACAAGGGGCTTCGTAAGTCTTGCTAATTACAAAAATGCCCTAGAGGCTTCCGCCAAAAAGGCAAACGTAGCTTTAGTGGTCATGGAAGGCGCCATTGATGTAGGTGGCGATCAAATTTCATCAAACAAACTTAAAAAGGAACTAAAAAAGATTCGAGAATCTGACGATTATAAGGCCGTCGTACTTCGAGTAAATTCAGGTGGTGGCAGTTCTTTTGCTAGTGACGATATCTGGAATGAAATCGAGCTTATCAAAGCGAAAGGAATCCCTGTTATTGCATCAATAGGAAGCGTAGCTGCAAGTGGCGGCTATTATGTACTAATGAATTCCGACAGGATTTTTGCACAAGAGAATAGTATAGTAGGTTCCATAGGTGTGTTTATTATGATTCCACAAGTAAATGAAGCGTTAAAAAAGCATATAGGTGTTCATTTTACGGAATTCAAGACGAGTGACTACACAAACAATCTCACACTTGTTACCAATATGTCAGATGAAATGAAAGTTAAACTTCAGAAGGAGACTGATTTTATTTATGATACTTTTATAACCAAGGTTTCAACAGGACGAAATCTGGAAAAGGAGTTGGTTTATGAATATGCCCAAGGTCGAGTCTATCCAGGGCATCGATCAAAAGAACTAGGTTTAATCGATGACATTAAATCTCTAAAAGAGGTTTTGGAGTATGTTAAGTCTACCTA
>CALBVQ010000226.1 GCA_937969485.1 uncultured Saprospiraceae bacterium
CAAGAGCTTACTCAAGACAAGGCAGCAGTGATAAACTTTATTGATCAGCTAGAATTTGATTCTTGGAAAGATAGTGATGATTGGACAGCGGCTAGGTATGGTCTACTTCAAACATTGAAAAAGGCTGGATTCTCAACATCAGAATCAAATATAATAGTTGCTTTAGGAAATTATGGTGATTACAAGAATGATGTTGTAAGAAGCACCGCAGCAGAAGAATCTAAAGATGAGACATTGGTTGAAAGAGATGATATTCTAACTTTTTTGGATAAGCTAGATATGCACATGATTTCAATTCAGTGTGTAAGTGAGAGAAATCGTCAAGGTACTTCATTTAATAAGCTAATGAGAACAATGATGTTAGAATCATCTCAACGTCAGCATAGAGATTATGTGCAATTAAAAGAGTATTTTCCTGGTTTCAAAGTAGCGAATCCTTCTATGGCAGATTTACTCGACGGGAATGATATAGGTGTTGAAAATGGACCTTCCTTCGGTAGATTAGTAAAACCTCCTTTGTCAAATACAATGAAAGGAGCCGATGTTGAAAATTACATCATGGAATCAGTTAAGATGATCTACGATCAAGTTGATAAATTCCGTTCGGAGATGAGTAGTTTAACTGAGAGTGGAAACGCAATGGACCAATCTACTGGTACATGGTCACCTGCGATTGCTAGAGAAGTCTATAGGCTTCTTAACAAGGCTCAAAAAGGAAAGGGATACAGTGCAGAAGATTTGAAAAAAATCGTGCATGAAAAGTATCATTTGTACAGAGAGATCTACGTAGCAAAGAAACCTGGTAACGCTGAGAATTCAGCTTTATCTTATGTCTTATTCATGCCGTATGAAGATCTAGTAACCTACATTGAAAATCTAAAACGTTTAGCCGCAGCTTATGATAGTTCTCCTGATAAACAAAGGGATGCATTGATGTCTACATTTACTGAATTATTGAAGCAGTTTACAGGTAATGATAATATGTCGAAAAGAGATGTTGAAAACTTCTCAAGTGCTGAACTCGCTGCAAGAATGCAAGGAGTAGCCAAAGAAGGGTTGGAATTTGGTACAAGAATGGATTTTCAAATTGGTGATATCCGTAATGAGAAGAAAATGCCAGATGACGAGTTAGCGAAGCTTATCGAAGAAATATTAGATAAGACAAAGGAGCTAAATAAGATCAAGGATTTAGGTAAGAAATATGAATTCTGTTATCCTACCTCCAATAATGTTTACTTCTGGGTGCCAGTCGAGTATACTTTCTAGATCTTTAAAATCACGATTACTCAAAAACCAACTAAGTGGATTCAGTTTTTAAGATAGAAAATCTTGAATGTGCATACAGTAATGGAAAAACTGTATTGCACATTGAAGATTTAGAAATACCAAAAGGAAAATTAGTCTTTGTTCTTGGGGTGTCAGGAATAGGAAAAAGTACTCTAATTGAGACACTTGGCCTTATGAATAATACGATCAAGAATGCCAATAATTGTAAAATTGTATTTTCGAATCAAGATACCAATGACAATATTGGAGATATATGGAAAAAAGACAATTCTTATATTTCTCAGTTTCGTAGAAAACACTTTAGTTTTATTTTTCAAAATACTAATCTAATGCCAAATTTCACTGCAGGTGAAAATATGGCCGTTAGAATGCTCCTTGAAGGTGAATCTATTGCTGATTCCAAAGATCGTGTGATGCACTTCATGGATAAGTTAGACTTAGATAGATCTTTGTTTGATAGAAATATTTATGAACTTTCAGGAGGGCAACGTCAACGTCTAGCTTTCGTAAGAGCAATTGCTAGTGATTTCGGTGTATTATTCGGTGATGAGCCTACCGGTAATCTCGATAAAAACACCAGTCACAAGTTAATGAGGACTCTTAAAGAAATTTTGGAAGATCTAAATGGCTCTGGACTTATTGTATCACATGATATTCCGCTAGCACTTAACTTTGCAGATATTATACTGCTACTGTCACGAAATGATGCCGTTCACGATCCAGTGGGTCGAATCAATCATGATCACTACATGGTAAGACAACAGGATGATTCATGGAAAAGTCTTAGAGGAGATGCTATTAATGAACCTCATCATTTTATTAATCAAGTTTTACTCAAGTAGTTCTTATGAAAAACATTTTATATAAATTGTTCGGAGTAAAAAATGATTTCGAAAAGTTGTTTTTCAGTAACGAATTCAATGACCTTACAGGAAAATCTAGGAAATCAATTATCGCTTTATCTCTAATCCTCGCTCTCACAATTAGTGCATTAGGTTATGCCGTCGGTGGAATAAAGTATCTCAAGGAGAGAATGGATAACCCATTTACTAACTGGGTTAATCTACCGATAAAAAATTCCTACAAAGAGAAAGTCAATAAACTCGAATTATTCTTTGAAGATGAGGTTAAAAGAGACTCATTCGATCTTGACAATATCACCAAGTATAAGATAGACTTTAGAGAATTTTTGAATTTTGAAGATAACGAGATCTATACACTCAAAACACGTACTGTGGGAGTTGATGAAGATATCTTAAAAGAAATTCTAAAGCCAGGAAATGTAGTTCAAGGATACAGCTACAAGGAAGGAGACGAGCTGGATTTTCCTCTATGTGGAATCATAGTGAAAGAGCAAACTTTAAGAGAAAACTTAGCCTACGCAGTTGGTAAACCACTTGATAAACTAACGATGGTTAGCGGCGAATTTGTGTTTTTTCCGGAGGTTGTTGCGGTTGTTAAGGAACTACCGAATTTGTGTAACATGCTAATTTCTTCGCATTACTCCAACTTGCTAAATAAGAGTTTTGATGAAACTGGTTTTGTGCAGTTAAATCCTGTAAATAGAGTTTCGTTGGTGGGGCGATTTAAGATGCAAGACGAAGATGAGCGCAAAAAAGCGATTGAAGATATTTTTAGTGATTATGAAATTGCTGATGTGGAGTTTGATCAAGTGAAAATGAATGAAGACAATTCACTTGATAAATTTACTTTGACACTATTCGATTTTCTCGAGTTTGAGGAAATTAGAAAATTTGCGAAGCTGATTGAAAGAGAAGGGTTAATGAAAAACCCGAGAGTACAATTTAAGTCGGAGTGTAATGTAGGCGATTATTCGAATCTGAACAATCCACATTACCTAGCTTTTAACTTTAAAAAACTAGATCTTGTTAGAGATTTCAATGAGTTTTTAAAGACTGATCCTAGATTTGGGATGGAAATCAGTATGGATCAAGTTGAAGCCAAAGAAAATTTTGCTTTGGTTAGCAGATTAACAGGACTGATTGCTCTGATACTTTTGGGCTTTAGTATCTTATCAATTGTTTTCTATATCAATAGCCTTTTGACTACTCATCTTGAAGGTATAAAAAATAATCTAGGGACACTGAAGGCATTTGGTTTGAATAATCAATTCTTGATCTCTGTCTATATTAAAATCATTATCCTTTTTATAATTATTTCTATCGTTGTCGGTTACCTAATTAGTTTCGTCATAAAAGGGCTTGAAATGGGATTTAGTAAAATTTCAGTAATTGACTTATTTGACTATCGAATTTTCATTACTATGATCGTCATTCTGTTATTTTCTAGCTATATTTCCTTTATTTCAATTAAGAAGATACTACTCAAAACTCCAGGAGATCTTATTTATAATCGTTAAACAAACTCTACTATGCGATATACTTACTTATTCTTGTTCTTATTGACATTGACTTTTGGATGCAAATCCGACTCGGCTACTTCCACTGCGATAAATCCTGAACTACAAGAGCCTGTTGACATGGAGCAATTGGAGAAGTCAATTGAGACCATTGATGCTGATGCAGTTGATGTTGAAGTTAAGATGGATGAACCTATTGATCAGAATAAACTAGCTCAGAAATTGATTGTGAATTCGAAGAAGGAGACGGTATCTGAAGAAGCTAAGGTTGAAGATCGTAATGAAACTAAATTGACAGGAAAGAGCGAGGATCAGAAGAAGAAGGAGGCGCAAATGAAAATAGAATCTACTAAGGAAATTATTGATAATTCTCTAAATAAGGGAAAAACATGTGAAGAGATCCTTGCGGAACAAAAGAAGTTAGTAGATAATTTTGAAGGTAGTGGAGACAAGAAGATAATCCTGGAAATGGCTAAGAAGCAAAATGACCCGTTTTTCAAGGAGTGCCTGTCTCAAGAATCATTCCAGCAAGAAATAGACAATCTTGCTACAAGATTGGAAGAGATAATGGATAAAATGTAATACATGAAATACGTTTTGGGTTTAACCATAAAGGATTCAAGTTATACATCAAAAATAGAAGAGTCACTTCGTCTAGATTTTTTGGTTCTTATCAATACTGAAAGAGATTACGTGAGAACAGGAGATGATGCTGTTTTTTATATTGTTGTAATGAATATGAATATTGCCACTAAGGTGGGAAATTTGCTTAAAACCTATGAAGATAGGGCAATGCCTGATATCCAACTACTTATTCCTGATGAGTACGATATCAAGAAAAATTTGAAGCATATTCCAGGAGATGTTCGCAACTTGGGAGGAAAGTTTGTTCTAGAACATAGTGGACAGAAAGTAACCAAGGAAGACATGGCAAAATTCACTAGGGCAGTGGGAAGAAGCTGTCTCCTACGCACGATTAAGAGGCGGGAGAATAACGTTAAAGAGTTAAAAGAAACATATTTGCAACCTCCTGGTTTAAATTGGGATTTTTATGGGGTGGCAGAATAATTCAAAAGGCTAGGAATTTTTTGACGTCAAAATTGGTTAAATTAGCAGTAATTAAATCTACTGCTGTGCGCCTTTTCCTAATGCAAGTTCAAAGAAATTTCAAACCGCGAGAGTTTTTTCCTATTAATTTCGTTTTTTTGTTGCCTTTAGGCACAGTGATGCTTACCAGTTTTTTTTTAGGCATGATGGCAATATTGGCGTGTTGTTCGTCAAGATTCAGATTGCGCAGTAGTTTGTCTAGTTAGAAAAATGGAGCATTGCAATGTTCAACAAAATTTTATCTAAGAAAGATTAGTTAATATACACGCGATTAAGCTGAAAGTGAGAAAATTGAAGAGTGTGAGATTTTGACTTTGGCCATTATTGAGGTTGCCTTTCGGATGCTATAAAAAAAACTACAGTAAGCGGTTTTGTATATAGATTTTCGGTAACAGATTTTTTAATATTGGAATACTAATCAGTATTAGATGAAAATGTGAGGTAATTTGCACTATAGTGAGGCAGAGGATTACTAAGAGCCGGCACTAATTTGCTCTTGTGAAATTATCATAGCTGAGAATCGTGTAGAAAAAAAATTAAAGGTTCAGGCTGGATTTGAGAAAAGATAGAAGATGGATTTGACGAGAATATTATGTATTGACTATGGAAAAAAGAGATGTGGAATTGCCGTTTCCGATCCTATGAGAATAATCGCAAGTCCATTAAAT
>CALBVQ010000227.1 GCA_937969485.1 uncultured Saprospiraceae bacterium
TTTTTTTGAAACCAAGTGACATTTTACAAATCAATGAGAAAAATATAAAAAAATATCAATATTCAAATTGTAATCAGTCTCTATCTTACTAGCGGACGGAGAATATAAGTAGACCATCAGTGACCTAAGGAATTGATTCAAAAACGAAAATTTGACTAAGATGTTTGTAATTTCTAAGACATATTCAAGAAAGCTGAATAAAAAAGCGAGAGATTCGATCAGACACCAATCTTGAAATCTCAGTGATCTTGGATTGTGAGCCAATATCATAGGATGGACAAATGCCAGAAGTTATCTTTCCAACACTGCTGGATTCATGCCCATACTACTAAAACCTCCATCGTGCATAAGATTCTGCATCGTAACCATCCGAGTAAAATCGCTAAAAAGGGACACGCAATATCTTGCACAGTCATCAGCTGAGGCATTTCCAAGAGGAGACATCTTATCAGCATAGTCAAAGAAATCAGTAAATCCTTTCACTCCTTTTCCAGCAGTTGTCATGGTTGGCGATTGAGAAATCGTATTCACCCGCACCTTATTTTTAAGAGCCCAGTGATAACCAAACGACCTGGCAAATGACTCTAACAGAGCCTTTGATTCAGCCATCTCACTATAGTCAGGAAAAGTACGTTGAGCTGCGATGTAAGTTAAAGCAAGGATAGAACCCCACTCATTCATCACTTCCTTTTTATGAGCAACTTGCATTAATTTATGAAATGAAATTGCACTTACGTCAAAAGTTTTTTGCATCCAATCGTGATTTAAATCCGTATATTCTTTCTTTTTACGAACATTTACAGACATACCTATCGAGTGCAAAATAAAATCAAGTTTACCTCCCAAAATATCCATCGACTTATCTAGCAAATTCTCTAAATCCTCTAAGCTCGTTGCATCACAAGCTATCACCTCCGCACCAAGTTGACTTGCCAATTCATCAAGTTGTCCGAATCTTAAAGCCACTGGAGCATTGGTCAGGGTGATCTTTGCACCTTGCTCAACACAGTGCTCAGCTACCTTCCAAGCAATGGATTGTGGATCAAGTGCACCGAATATAATTCCTCTTTTACCTGCTAATAGTTGATTTGACATAAGTTGATATTTTGGGCAAATGTAAAGAAAATCATATTATTTAGATACCCTATTCTCCTTTTCCTTTGGGCTTAAAGCCCAAAAACTAACATCTTAAAACGCTACAATATTACATTCTCAAGATTCTACAATTTGCAACGGCCAACATTTATAACATTTTGATATTGGGCTTCATTATAAAATTGTAACTATAAAAAAGGAGTAGCTCGAGGCGAGAAGCCAATCTCTCCGAGTGAAGTGCGTTAGGTGTTCAAGGTGTCGAACTGCAGTGGCGGGAGAGCTTATACCAATTCTTTTCGTTTTGATCCCAAAATTGGTAAATCGGTCTAGTCAATGGAAAAAAATTCTGGAGCCCCTCATCTTTATGAAGCCCTCCAGAATAGGTCAAAAATGTGTTTTGGGAGGATCCCAAAACATTTATCTTAAATGAGAGAACTTGCAAGATACCCGCTTATTCCCCTTTGTCACTTGAGGTGTGATACCAAAAATGAATTCATAGCCTTCTCTTTGGGCGAAAGCCCAATAAAAATCTTCTTACTTAATAACAGTTACATCACCTTTCAGTAATCGCTTAGTACCATCAATCATAGTCACTTTCGCGTACCACGCAAACACTGCTGGGTTAACAGGTTCACCTTTGAACGTTCCATCCCATCCCATTTCAAGGTTTCCTGGCACCACATTTTCATTTTTCCAAACTAGCTCACCCCAACGGTTATAAACATAAATCTCATCTATATTATCCAATTGGTTTCCGCTAAATAATGTCCAAACATCATTGGTACCATCGTCATTTGGCGAGAATACGTTAGGGGCATAGACCTTACTTCTTCTGTCCACGTGAACCGTTACAGACTCAGAGTCCATACAACCATAAATATCAACCACTGTAGCAGTGTACACAGTAGTTTCAAATGGAGTTGCTAGTGGATCAACACATTCGAAACAACTTAATGTATTATCGAACGGCGACCATATAACTTCATCAATTAAGGTATCGTTAATAGTAACCTCTACCCCATCGATGTAGATTGTAGCACCAAGCTGTGCTGACTCACCAAGATCGATGTATTGATCTGATCCCACATCAATATTAAGATCCAAGCCTTCAAATAATGTGATCGTGTCCATAGCAGTACAACCGTTACTAGCAGTAACTGTCACAATATAAGTGCCACCAGGTAAGTTTTCAAATATCGGCTCAGAAGAAGCAGCTCCGTTATTCAATGAGTATGTGAAAGGGCCTACTCCGCCAATTACATCGATGACCTCAACAACGCCTTCATTTATTCCGTAACATGGATTAATTCCTATCACTTCTATGCCAACAATAGGAGAGCTGTTATCTTCAACTAGCACACTATCAAGATTACTACAGCCAGAAATTTCATCGTAAACATTAATATAGTAAGTGCCTGGCAAATCAATTATAGGGTTTAATGTATTACTACCTGTCATGATATTACCATCATCAGTTGTCCAAGTATACTCGAAGTTTCCACCTGTAGATGTACCTGTTCCATTAAGAGAAATACTTGAATTATTACAATCGATCATCGCATTATCTCCTGCCTCAGCAACTGGAACGTTCAGGTTCTGGTCGACTACTATAGAATCAATATTCGTACAATTGTTACTCGTATCAATGATCTGTAAGTAGTAAGTTCCAGGCTCATCAACCATTATGTTGAGAGAATCCGCATCCGTAATGATATTACCGTCCTCTGTTGTCCAGATGATTATAGTATTTTCATTCTGAGTTGAACTATCTGCCTCAATCATTACTTGATCAGTATCACAATTCAATAGTGCTGGCTCGTCAATGATGACGAATGGGTAGTCAACAAGATCAATTACCTGCACTGTATCGTAGTTGATACAATTCGTTTCTTCATCGAGCACTACGAATATATAATATCCTTCAGCTCCAGTTTCATAGAACATAGAATCTGCTCCATCAATAGGGTTTCCATCTCCATCAAGCCATTGATATACAAAGCCACCGACGGATGATTCAGAACCGTCAAGAATGACTGAAATCGTAGAACAGTCTAGATACATATCTCTACCAGCATCTGCAACTGGAATATCTTCATCAGCAAAAATAAATACACTATCAATTGCGAAACAACCTGAAATTGTGTCAGTAACAGAAAGGTAATATGTACCGCCTGCATTCACGTTAGCAATTGAATTATTAGAGCCCGAAACGATATTACCATCAACGGTTGTCCATTCGTAAACTATACTTGGGCCTTGCGTTGATCCAGAACCGTTTAAGGAACCTTGAATTACCTCACATGTAATGTCGAATGGTAATCCAGCATCGGCAATAGGCTGAGGAGTAATAATTATAGTCACCACTTGGCTGTCCGGACCGCAAGGCGAACCTGGAGCAAGTCCATATTCGAATGTATATGTTCCAGCTGACTGACCAGTTATATCAAACGTCCCTAAGATTGCATCAAATGCAGCTCCCGTTGAAGGATTCGAGCTCGTTTCTAACCATGTTCCACCGTCACTTTCTCCTATTAATAAATCTTGCAGAGTAAAGATATTGGTTTCACCTTCACAGAAAACTTCAGCCGCGATGGCATCTCCAGCGAATGCGTTTTCAATTACTGTAATATAAATCACACCTTCCGAAGGACATAGTGGGTCAATTTCATTAAGGATATAAGTCAATTCATAAATACCACCATCTGCTCCAGTTGCATCGAAAACGTTGCCTGTCAAAGTCGCCGGAGCGGTTCCAGCTGGTTGTGCAGTTATGGACCAAGTGCCTGGAGCACTGTCATTAACTAGACCACTAAGATCAACAACTGCTTCATCATTACAGTACGGGCCAGCATTGTCAAGGTTAATTATAGGGCATGCACAATCTTCGACTGTAATATTGACTACGTATGTATTTGCCTCACATAATCCACCTGGTTCACCTAAGGTATATGTAAATGTATAGGTACCCGGTGCAACTCCGTCGAAATCAAGAACAGGGAAAGATCCACTTGCTCCTGAACCATCAACATCAGCCCACTCCCCATCTGTCGATCCAGAAATGATTAATCCGTCGAAGTCAATTTCTGAGCCTTTCAATGCAAGATTGCACACCGTAGTGTCCATTTCGATAACAGCAACTTCACTTGGGATAACATTTATGTTTGCTTCACCCTCTACAAATCCATTACAATTCGCATTACTTACTGCTGTCAGCGTAATAGTTATATCAGTCGTAGGCGAAGCTACAAGTTGATAAGGATCTTGAGTAATTCCTAGAATCTCATATTCTGTGCCATTAATTTCGAAGATCAAGTCCCAAGGCCCCATTCCAGCAAAGTCAACAGAAACGATTGTGGAATCACCTTCACATAAGTCGTAGTCTCCGCTAATTTCAGCGAATGGAATAGAGTAGAAAATAATAGGCTGACCTACTGAGATTGCTAAGCATTCATCCTCAAAGTCAATTTGACCACTTCCATCATTTGTGCCTACTCCAGCAGAAACATAGTATACAACGTCATATTCCATTTCAAACGGATCGAATGTAAATACTGGATCACTATTTGTTGCAATAATGTCACCAAGTGTATTACCAGGCAATGTGTGAAGAATAAATGTAAGTACATCGTCATTATCTAGTACTTGCAACAGAGAGTCATACAATGCAGTTAATTCAATAGAATCATCACAAGAACTCAATGTGTCAAGTCCCATAGTTCCCACAGCAGATACACATCCACAGTCAGGTGCAGGACCACTAATTTCTATTTCGTTACAATCATTTCCGTCTGAGAAGCTAAATGAATAATTATCATCAGATATAGAAGCACTTGTCCATGTAAATGGTTCTTCGCCCATAGGGTTCACCATGATATCATTAACCATGTAAGTTTCAGGATCTCCACCTTCTATCGTTACAGTTACTACATACCCTAGGCCATCTTCGTCGCAAGTTGCAATTGAAGTAACCAGTTGAATTTCTTCAAGAAGTATAACGGTAGCAGTACCTGTAACATTTACGGAACAACCATTAGAAGAAGAGATTGAACCTATGCTATAAACTCCTACTTCATTTACATTCCATGATAATGTATTCTCATCAGTAACAAAAGTTGTGTCGTACCCCATGTCAGAGATAACCGTCACATCCCATGGACCTTCACCCACTAGATCAATTGTTATCGTAACTGTTTCGTTAGAAGCAAGACAGATCTCTCCTCCTCCACTTAACAAGGCGCTGGAACTAGAAAGGCCATTAACTGTGAACACTTGCTCATCATCACAACCTGCTGTTCCATCGTAAATGTAAACCATGGTTGTAGGATAAATAGTGTCACCTTCTGCATAAGCATCACCTTGACCATTTGGTTCAAGATAGTAGGCTTCATTTCCTGTGAGGCTTACGCCCAAAATTTCTGGTAGTAAATAGTAGTCACATACTGATACATCAGGAAGATCCGTGATTGCAGGGCCTTCAGATATTACAACCTCAAAAATGATCGTATCACTGCATCCACTATTACCTGTTGTTACAGCAAGATCTGTTGAAGTAAATATCGTATCGCCTGTTTCGTAAATATTTCCTCCTATGTCAGTGTACACTTCAGTCCCTGTCAAGTCTGTGCCTGTGATGTCACCTAGCACATAGTAATCACATGCTGATACATCTGATATCTCATCAAGCACTGGGCCATCTGTGATCGTCACGGTAAAGCTAATCGTATCACTACATTCGCCCGCTTCACTTATAACCGTGAATTCAGTGGTAGTGAAAATCGTATCGCCTGATGCGTTCGTATTTCCTGCAGCGTCCGTGTAAACTTCTGCACCATTCAAGTCTGTTCCTGTGATGTCACCTAGCACATAGTAATCACATGAAGTTACATCTGATATCTCATCAAGCACTGGGCCATCTGTAATCGTCGCGGTAAAGCTAATCGTATCGCTACATTCGCCCGCTTCACTGATTACTGTAAAGTCTGTGCTAACGAAAATCGTATCGCCTGATACGTTCGTATTGCCTGCAGCGTCCGTGTAAACTTCTGTGCCACTCAAGTCTGTACCTGTGATGTCACCTAGCACATAGTAATCACATGCTGATACATCTGATATCTCATCTAGGACTGGGCCATCTGTGATCGTCACGGTAAAGCTAATCGTATCACTACATTCACCCGCTTCACTAATTACGGTAAAGTCTGTGGTAACGAAAATCGTATCGCCTGATACGTTTGTATTGCCTGCCGCATCCGTGTAAACTTCTGCACCATTCAAGTTTGTTCCTGTGATGTCACCGAGCACATAGTAATCACATGCTGATACATCTGATATCTCATCTAGGACTGGGCCATCTGTTATTGTCACAGTAAAGCTAATCGTATCGCTACATTCGCCTGCTTCACTAATTACGGTAAAGTCTGTGGTAACGAAAATCGTATCGCCTGATATGTTCGTATTGCCTGCTACATCCGTGTAAACTTCTGTACCATGCAAGTCTGTACCTGTGATGTCACCTAGCACATAGTAATCACATACCGATATATCTGATATGTCATCAAGCACTGGGCCATCTGTGATCGTCACGG
>CALBVQ010000228.1 GCA_937969485.1 uncultured Saprospiraceae bacterium
ATTACCACCACTTCTATCGGTTTAGCTCCTGCAAGCTTAGCCATTTTTTCAGTTAGAAATTCATGATAGGGCATCCACGGGTTTTTGGCATGAAAATGCCCTTCTACGCCATAGTTTTTCCAGTCTTCAAGTTCTTGCTTGATGTATTTTTCTGTTCTTTGGGGTTGTAACCCCAAAGAATTTCCGCACAAATAAATAAACGGCTCTCCACTTTTCTGTTTAGGCAAATGAAACTCATTGCGATATTTTTTCAAAGGGTCTTGCGCATCAAGTTCCAATGCGTAATCCAAAGTATACTTCATATTATTTCTGCTTAACTCGATCATAGAATTTTTTACTATCGTCCCCACATAACCACTTCACAACATTTGTTTCCCAAATTTCATCCTGCTGAGTTTTAGTGATGATATTCTCTTCTACAGCAAGATCTAAAAGTTTGCCGGGATACGAGGATTGGCGCTCGCTCTCCATTTCTCCAAGTGGATATGGATCGTCAAGTCCTAGGATGATTTGGTCAGTTCCATCTTGCCGTCGAATCATCAACTCTAGGGAAATTGTATCGTGGACCAAACTATCAAAAAAGATATTGGGATGCCCAATAGCCTTTCTAGGGCGCGTTTGACCTTTGAAAAGATCCGGTCTACCGTCAAATCCCTGCGTTCTTCGACCAATATTGAGGTGATTTAATTGTCCACCGTGGGCAAAACATACGCGAATGTTCGGGTATTTCTCGTACAAGCCATCAAGCGTGTAAAAATGATAAGCATCGGCACATTGGGCCAACATCCAAATGAGGTGAAATCTCCATGACTTGTTTTGCAACTTTATGAATTTTTCTCCATCGTACGGATGAATTTCTATCGCTAGACCATACTTGTTCGCCAGTTCAAAAATAGGCGCAGTTTCTTTATCGAAGATTCCTCTCCAGGTCCCTATAGAATCCATGTAGTGAGTCGGCAAACACAATACGCGCAGTCCCAATTCTTCCACGCATCGTTCAATTTCCCAGCAAGCTCCATCGATAAATCCAGCATGCACCACGAATCCACAAGTGAATTTTGTAGGATGATCATGCTGAACCTTGGCGTTAAAATCATTTTGAAACCGTAAGGCGTATTTCATGTCACTGATGCGCAACCCATTACCATATAGCTGAGAGAGGTTCAGCACTACCGCGTGGTCGATTTTGTTGTGTTCCATCCATTCCAGCTTCTCATCTAAGAAAAAACTTGAATCTGTAACAGGACGCTTCCAATCTTTTTGAAGCATATGCTGTCTATCCTCGTCAATCCAGAAAATTTCTTTCTCCTTAAGGTAGGGAGGAATTTGCTCCGGGTAAGGAAGTAAATGTGAATGACCATTAATTCTCATACTATTGGTTTTAAAATGTAATGCGAATAATTTACTTAGCTAGGTTTCTGCATTACCGTACCGCATTTACTGCAGGTTTTCAATTCTTCATTGGAATAAAATTTATCGAATATGACAGGCATGTCTTTTTCGATGTTGTTCAGTTTGAACGGCTCGTTGTAAAGTTCGTTATGGCAATTTTCGCAGAACCAAGCTAGACCATCTTCCATATCATCCTCCCTTTTCTGTTCGATGACTAGTCCTACGGTATTCGCACCACGTTGAGGCGAGTGCGGAATATTGGGTGGTAGGTAGAAAATTTCTCCTTCTTTGATATTGATGTCCTCCTGTTTACCGTCCACGATTACCTTAAGAACGATATCACCTTCTACTTGGTAGAAGAACTCGGGAGTTTGGTTAAGGTGATAGTCTTTTCTTGAGTTGGGGCCACCTACAATCATTACGATGCAGTCTTCATTGTAGATTGCTTTATTCCCCACAGGAGGTTTTAAGAATTCGCGATTTTCATCAATCCAAGCTTGGAGGTTAATTGGGTTAAATGGTTTTGACATAGTATCTATTTTTAATTCAACTTATATTAGTATTTGATGCAAACGTTTGTTGTTTCGGTAAAAAAGCGGAGGGCTTCGTATCCGCCTTCTCGGCCAACTCCTGAGTTTTTCATTCCTCCGAAAGGAGTCCTCAAATCACGTAGCAGCCATGTATTAATCCAGACTATTCCCGATTCGATTTTGGCTGCCATTCTATGAGCACGACTTAGGTCTTGAGTCCAGAGTGTGGTGGACAATCCGTACGTACTGTTATTCGCTATTTCCAATATTTCTTCTTCGGTATCAAAGGGCATAATCGTTACTACTGGGCCAAAGATTTCTTCTTGATTCGTGCGACAATCGTTATTGAGGCCTTCGATAATTGTAGGTTCGATATACCAGCCGTTTTCATGACCTTTCGGCTGAACGGATTTTCCGCCTGCGAGTATTTTTCCACCCTCATCTTTCGCTAAGTTAATATAGTACATCACTTTATCAAAATGCGGCTTTGAAACGACCGCTCCTACTTTTGTATCAGGGTCTAAAGGATCTCCTACTTTCATCGTTGAAACTCGACTCACGAAATCCTTCTTGAATTTCTCGTAAAGTGACTTTTGTACGAAAATCTTCGAACCGCAGAGGCAGATTTGTCCTTGATTTGCAAAGGATGATCTGATAGTGGTTTTGAGCATTCTATCGTAGTCACAATCTGCAAAAATTATGTTGGGATTCTTACCTCCCATTTCCAAGGAATATTTCTTAAAAGACGGAGCAGCTTTGCTTGCAATGTCAGCTCCAACTTTAGTACTTCCTGTAAATGAAATCGCTTTAATCTGAGGATGACTGCTCATCACAGCTCCAGTATGTTGACCTAATCCATGCACAATATTAAGGACTCCTGCAGGTAGCCCAGCGTCAATGCAAATCTTAGAAAGCAAATAAGCTGTCATGGGAGTTATCTCTGAAGGCTTGGCAACTACTGTATTTCCAGCTGCAAGCGCTGGAGCAATTTTCCAAGAAAAAAGATATAGTGGCAAATTCCAAGGGGATATGCAAGCTACGACACCTAGCGGTTTCCGAAGGGTATAGTTTATTGCGTAACCGTTCATTTCATGAGAATCGGAAGAAAACTGCATAATAGCAGTAGCGAAAAAACGAAAATTACTAGATGCGCGTGGAATGTCCACTGACTTAGCTAACCACAACGGTTTTCCGTTGTCAATTGATTCTGCCAGAGCGAGTTCTTCAAGCTTATCATCAATTCCTTGCGAAATACGCATCAATATATCATGACGTTCTTCATTGGAAGTAGCTGACCACGCAGGAAATGCCTTTTTTGCAGCTTGCACTGCAAGATCAACATCCTCCTCTCTCGAATCTGGCGCCGTTGCATATTGCTTTCCTGTTGCAGGATTATAAACTTCCAACACAGCATCACATGTAGCATCTTGCAGTATTCCATCAATATAGTTTTGAATCTTTTTCATACGGCTATTGGTTTAAAATCTCCTATTCTATTTTGAATTTCGGCAGCTCCTGTTTTCAAGGTTGTCACATAGTCTTTCAATTGATCAATCTTAAATCTATTGGCAGGCCCTGCTGCACTCAGACTTGCAACGATATCGTTTTTCTGATTAAAAATAGGCACTGCCACGCAAATCAACCCTATTTCGTACTCTTCATAATCAACAGCATAACCTTGTTTTCTAACTTTCAATAGTTCCGCCTCCAAGCTTTTGTGGTCAGTGATGGTATTTTCAGTGAATACTTCTAAGTCCTGCTTTAAAAGCCTGGTTTGCAAAAGCTCCTGGTACTTCACGTGAGAATTTGCTAATAATACTTTTCCAAGACTTGTTGCGTGTAGGGGACTATACGAACCTATTGTAGTATTAATCCGCAATCCCTGAGGGCTTGCAACTTTATCTATGTAGTACACCTGACTATCTTTCAGAATAGCAATGTGCACAGTCTCAGTGATTTTATCACCAACTTTTATTAGTTCTGGATGAGTCTTATCGACGAACGCTGACTGAATCTGCACTCGATTCCCCAGTTCGAAGAGTTTCAGTCCAAGCCCATACTTTCCAGAATTATCATCTTGATACATGATTCCCCTTTTCTGCATATCAGACAGAAATCTGTATATCGTACTTTTATTGGACTCGCTCTCTTTCGCCAATTCTGTAACACTCCACTCTGGTTTCTCAACCGTGAAGTACTCAAGAATAGCAAATGTCTTGTCAACTGAACTTTTGAGCCCTTTCATAATGTAATACTTTCTTGTTAAACTACATTAAGTCTCACCGTTCCAAGGTCTGCAACATTCACCTCTACTTGATCATCGTTTTTCAAGAATACAGCTGGGGTAGCAGCCCCAGCTAGAATGATCATACCCTTTTTAAGAGATACATTATTTTCATTGGCCAATCGTACAGCTTCTACTAATGACTCAAGAGGATTACCAAGTATTGCATTTGAATTCCCAGACTGTATCACCTCCCCGTTGACTTTCAATTCAATATGAAGGTCAGCCACGTTGGTAGTTGCCTCATGCCAATCTCCTAGGATATATGCCGAGGAAGAGCAATTATCAGCAACTACGTCTTCTAAAGAAAATTTAAAATTTTCATAGCGAGAGTCAATTATTTCTATTGCCGCAGCAACACCTGAAATATGATCTGTGGCATTATCTAATGTGATCAAACCTGCGATATCGTCTTTCAACAAGAACGCAATTTCTGGCTCTGCTCGAGGGTGCACATACTCGCTTAAGGTAAGATTTCCTCCATTTTCAATCGCCATCTTATCCGTCAATCTACCCCATATGAGATCGTGAACGCCCATCTGTTCCATTTTGGCTCTACTAGTAAAACCCAGTTTCAAACCTGTGGGATTTTCTCCTCTATCGTATCGTCTATCAATCGAGGCTTTCTGGATATCATAGGCATCAGATAGTGAGATGGTATGCTTCAAACTTAGTTGGGCTATCGGCGTAGAATCTTTGGCTGCATTGTCCAATACTTCAGCTAGTTCCTTTATCACTTGTTTCATTTAATAAAATATTGTTTTGATATGCGAAATATACAGTGTTTATTCCTAAACTTAAAAAATTAGCACGAGAAATTGTTTGAATATGATAAGTTCTTTGAATTAAGGAAGGGTGCATTATGCGGTAACACTGCAGCTATCAGGGATTCCCTTAAGCTCGTAGGGTTTGCTCAGTGGTATAAAAAATTGGCTTCCGCCAAAAGAAAAATAGACGCCTACGGTAACCAGTTATAGGCTTCAACTAAGGGACTGACTTACTCAAGCAGTTGCATACTGCGCACAATCTATTACATCGATACAACATGCATATAGAGAATAATTGACCT
>CALBVQ010000229.1 GCA_937969485.1 uncultured Saprospiraceae bacterium
TAATAGTCATCCAAAGTAAGTTGATAAGAAGCTCCTGCATTAGTTACCTCAAAATTAGTCTCATTAACATCGAAGAAGTAATTATCCTTTGCTTTTACCATAAATCTTCCATCAGTTTCCACACCAGGTGGAATAACTACCACTTTAGTACCATCATTCCTTGTGTCATACACCAAAGTATCCAAATAAGTAAATCCACCATCGCGCGAATATAAAATGTCGACAAGCTTGGTATTTATAGGAGCAGAGGAGGTATTACCAACATCCCATGTAACTGTCACATTACTGTATTCCAAAAAACTTTGGGCGGAAGCCTGAGAAGTCACATTGAAAGGTCCACTACTTCCATTGACTGTTAATTTAACATTTGCTGTATCTATACAACCTGGAAGAAAACCATGATCTCTCACCGTGTAGGTGAAGTTCATTTCTCTTCCTACAGTAGGTAAAACTTCCCAAGTATCGGAAGCACCGTTGATCAGCACGTCAAGTAGCGGATAATATCGTTCTGAAGAAGCACTAGGAAGGTAAGAACGAAAGGTAGGACCTCCAGTATTAGTTCCTTGCGGGGGCATTGATGCCACTTCCGCATCTTGTTGCTCCCAGGCATATGTCAATATGTCTCCAGAATCAGCATCAGTAGATTGTACGTCAAGAACGAAAGGAGTAGAATGGGGAATTACTTTATCTTCAATTACTCCTGCAACTGGTGCATTGTTGCTAATATTCACCGTACCATGACAACTACCACCTCCAAGAGTAGTTGACATCTCAATAATATTTGCAGTGTTAAACATCGCTATGCTATTATTGATAACATTGGGACTACAAATTCCAGCATATCCCATAATCGTAAATCCACTGCCCACTTCAACTGAGGTACCCGACCTGTTACAACTGTTATTTTGCGTATGATTTCCACCACATTGATGTCCTATTTCATGCGACACGTAATCAATGTCAAATGGATCACCTACTGGATTAGCAATTCCTGTAACCCCTCTAGCTTTAGAGGAATTATTACACACTACACCCAGGCCGGCAAGCCCTGAACCACCTGTACTAAAAATATGTCCTATGTCATAGTTTGCAGCCCCTATTACTGTGGTGGTATTAGTCTGATTAGCATTTATCATGTTACTTGCACTATTTCCATCGAAAGGATCAGTATTTGCATCATAATAAAACAGATCATCCGTATTCGCTATCAGCACAAATCGGACAGTAAGATCTTGTTCATAAACTTGATTGACTCTGTTGATTGTTGTAGTTATTGCAGATAAAACGTCAGCAGCATCGGCAGGAGAAGTTGCTCCATGAAAATTAGAATACTCACCTGTGGTTGTTTGAGCTAATCTATATGTTCTCAACTCACAGTCGCCTAGCAATTGCTTCAGCGATCCTTTTCCTTTCTCAATCTTATTGTTTTTAATCTCCTCTACCTCACAAGAAAAACTCTTATCCGTCTTGAAAGCGGATCGTCTGTACACAATCTTATTTGCTTTATCATTTCTTTGATAATGATCGATATATGTTTGACCTGAAAAATCCGTAATTACTGCACGTACTCCATGAACAGTGTAATCTATCCTGATTCTTCTGTGCTTTACTTCTCGTGAATTTCCAACAAATGTCCTTATATCTGGATACTTTTCGGCTAATTCTGGCTCCATCATTTCATATCTGTAGACAAAGAATTGATCCAATGTCCCATCAGCTAAAGGAAAAGATATGAGCTCGCCAGATGCTCCATTTTCATAATATTCTGCTTCGGAAGGTGCTGACCATAAAGCCAACCTCATTTTCTCATCATCAACTTGAAACAATCGGGAATCTTCCACCTCGAAATCCTTGATACCTAAAACAGGTAATTGATCAACTGTTGTAATTTTCCAATTTTGTGCAGCAAGGCTTCCAATCATGGATCCCCATACCAATGCCAATAGAATAAATTTATTCATTCCTTTTTTTATTTCTTTAATAAAACTTGTTGTCAACTGAGATTGGGGGTAATTGTATAGAAGTGAATTCGTGAAGTGAATCATTCTTACAAAGAGTAGAGCACGCAAAGTGTAATTCTGCTGCAATGCAAATGTAGAAATTTATTAGCATCTTTTGTTAGAGAAGTGGTGGCTTTACGCCAAAAGTTTATCTACTTTTAACTCGAACGAAACATAATAGAAATGGCTTCAGCATTTGGACATGCGGCATTGGTTCTCGGAGGACACAAATTATTTTCAAATAAGGTCATGAATAGAACAGTCCTTTGCCTAGGAATTGCTTCTGCGGTAATGCCTGATCTTGACGTGTTTTTTCATCACATTACTGGTCGTTCAGATTTTGCCTATGACTATTTCGGGCACAGGGGAATTACACATTCAATATTCTATGCAGTTCTATGGGCATTGATGCTTGTGGCCATATTTCATCGCAAGGCTAAACACGCTTTTACTCTAGGAATATTCTATTTCTTGTGTTCAATTTCACACGGAATTCTTGATGCCTTTACCACAGGTGGTGATGGCATCGGCTTCTTGCTGCCATTTTCAACAGAAAGGTACTTTGCCCCTTTTCGAGTCATCAAAGTATCACCGATAGGCATAGCCCGGTTCTTTAGTGAATGGGGAGTTCGCGTGCTCAAGAGCGAATTCTTTTACATCGGGATTCCCAGTATATTGTTATACCTTCTAGGTTTCCTTCTAAATAAGAAAGTGTACAATAAGGAAGATAAGAATGCTATTTAAGTAGCGTTATTGAACCACTATATGGAATTGTACGTCCGTCAATAAATGAAATTTCAGCACGGTAGACATATACCCCAGGGTCGAGAACTTGTCCATTGAAAGAACCATCCCATCCCTCACCAACTCCACCTGGATTTGGCTCAAGATTTGTTTCCTCATACATCTTGTTGCCCCATCTGTCGTATACCTGTATTACCAATATTTCCTCTACTCCGAATCCTGTAAACAGTTGGAATCTATCATTGAATCCATCGGAATTTGGAGTGAAGGTATTAGGGAAATAAACCTTTCTTTCATCATCTATCCTTACAATAATATCATCCGTAGCAATACAACCATCAATATCTACTGCCATTACAGAAAAAGTAGCATCTCCTTGTGGGAAAATTTGAATTCGAGTACACTCAGGATCTACACAATTAAAATCAAAATCTCCAAACCACATTATTGTATCTATGTTGAATGTCTGATTAAGCTGCACCTCTAGAAAAACAAGACTATCTCCCAAACTAACCGTATTATCATTAGTGTCAGAGTTTATCGTTATAGCAGCCAAAGACTCACTTGGCTGGTTAATCACTATTGTTGTATCATATGCACAACCGTCCGAATCAACCATATTCACAGTGTATTCTCCCGCAAAAACACTCACGCATGAGTCCGCTGGAAACAATGAACTGTTGTTGATTTGGAACCTATAACCCTCTCCACTACCTCCTACTAAATCAGTTACTGTTATACATGTCTGATCACCAAAGCACACGGGTTCATCAGGAGTTGGCACTAGACCGAAAACTGGAGGAGGCGAAAATAATAAATGAGAAGTTGTATCGGTACATCCCAAAGCATCTGTGACGGTGATCCCGTATGTACCATTACTAAGCATGGAAGCAGAAGCATCATCGCTCACATTATCAGTCCATGTATAAGTAACAGGACCAATGTTACCACCTGCATAATCTACCGTTATCTGTCCTTCGCTATCTTCATTACATGAAGGATTAATCGTTCCAAGTAAATCTACCATCAAAACAAGTGAGTCAGGTTGATCAATGAATACGCTATCAAGTTTAAGGCACATGTTCTCATCTCGAATTTCTACTACCTGCCATCCTGCACATAGATCCGATTCTATTTCAGTCATATTACCTGAGGATTGCCACAGATAATCAAAGTCTCCTGTACCTCCATCAGCGGTGAGCATTACCTCTCCATCACAATTACCAAAACAAGATGCATCAGTAACCACAGTTTGTGCTAAATTAATGGCTATTGGTTGTGGTTCTGTAATTTCAAACTCTAAGGTGTCAGAGCAAAAAGCATCAAATACAATCACACTATTAGTTCCAGCAGGAAGAGTGAAAGCTGTATCAAGTGCGGCATCTTGAAGGGAATTCCCCTCCCCATTACTAAAGACAGTTCCGTAAAAGCCGTTGTCAGAAGGGCCACCAGTCATAGTGACTTCCACAACTGCTAAAGAATCACCAGCACAAGCTATTTCATCAATAATATTTATATCTATATCAATGGTCACCTGATCTTCTAAAACCATTACTTCGGTAGAAGAACATCCTTCTGAATCAAACACAGTAACCGTATATGTACCTGCAGAAATAGCTGGTAAAATTTCAGTCACATTACTTGGTGCTTCCTCCCATGAATAAATATAATTAGGCTCTCCACCAGTCACAACAAGTGAAATTG
>CALBVQ010000230.1 GCA_937969485.1 uncultured Saprospiraceae bacterium
AAACTCGCCGATTCGCCCTGCCTATTTTTAGTACCAATGGTTAGCTTATTTTCTCGCGCTGTTCGGTGGCTTTCCTTGCTCATACACTTGACTCCATTACGCTGAAATTTCGCGATTTCTTAACGAAATTGAGCAAAGGCCACATCTTTTTTCATTTCTCATTCAACTAGATTTATGAAATAGGTTTTTGTGATGAGAGTTTAAACTAAAACTATTTATTAGAAAAATTATTAGGTCTTGAACTTCCTGTGAAATAGAGCGCTCTGCTAATTTTTGCTCAATCAAGCATATCGCATATTTCGGATTAAAGTAATGCTGATTCTTGCATTTTTCCTTTTGGCTTGACCCAAAAGAAAGAAAAACTCAAGGCTGGTGCTAGCAATTTCTAAAATCACTGCATTTCAGCTATTCCGTCAAAACTCGCCGATTCGACCTGCCTATTTTTAGCACCAATGGTTACTTTGTTTTCTCGCTCTGTTCAGAGGCTTTCCTTGCTCATACACTTGACTCCATTAAGCTAAAATTTCGCGATTTCTTAACGAAATTGAGAAAAGGCTAAGTGGGTGGGTGCATAGTTTTAGCAACGGTGATCCAGCTCCTGATCTTACTTCAGCAATAAAATCAACGTTGCAGTCTAACTAAAACATTAACTGAAAGTTGATGATGTGGATTGCAAGCAAAGATGAAATCCTCCATATTAGCACAAATTTATGAGTTGATTACAAATCAAAATGGAATGATAAGACTACGGCTGTCCTAATTTTGAAGCTTGTTTCGGATGCATTTAGCAAGAGAGACCTTCCAACTCGGAATTTCTATAGCCAATACGTTCTTAATGAGATCTTTACTAAGTCTGGAATTTAAAGGCCTGGCGGCGGCTGTGGGATATTCAGAAGAAGGTATTCCTTGAATGGCGCAAGAATGACCTCCGAGACTCATAATCTCTTTTGCAAATTCTGCCCAATTTGTAAAACCTTCATTACTAAAGTTGAAGGTCCTATTATTATCAAAAATTGCAGAATTGTCTTTCCACAATTCAATCGCTTTAAATGTCACAACGGCAATATCTCCTGCGTAAGTAGGACTGCCTACTTGATCTTCAACGACTGATAACGAATCCTTTGTTTGACCGAGACGAAGCATAGTGTTGACGAAATTTTGACCGTCTTCATCATATACCCAAGAAGTCCGGATTACAATAAATTTTTCAGCAAATAACCTTAGGTTGTTTTCTCCTTCAAGCTTGGTTTTTGCATAAACGCTTTTAGGCGTTTTTGCCGCAGTCTCTGTTATGATTTCATCATGATTTGGGTGGTAGACATAATCAGTGGAAAAGTGTATTAATAAGGCCTCCTCGTCCAAAGACCTGCTTGCATTAGCCAAATGAATTAATGAATTAGCATTAAGTTCTCGGCAAATTTCTCCTTCTTTCTCTGCCTTATCCACTGCTGTATAGGCAGCTGTATTCACGATAACTTTGGGCTTAAAGCCCAAAACCACTTCTCGTACTTGTTCTTCATTTGTTACATCAAGAGTTTCTCTATCTGTGAATAGGAATTCATAAGAATAACCATCAGCTAGTTTCTGAATAGCACGTCCTACTTGTCCTTTACTCCCTGTCACCAGTATCCGCATGTTCAGTAAGTTCTATGGTTTCCAAAAGTGGGCAGGAGCTTATCTTTTTCAGAAATGATTAATCCATCATTCATTTCCCATGATACGTTTAGTTCAGCATCTGAATAATGAATTCCGCCCTCACTTTCTTTATTGTAGAAGTTGTCGCATTTATACGAAAATATTGCGGTCTTACTCAAGACTAAGAAACCATGTGCAAACCCTCGCGGAATAAGAAGTTGCTGTTTTTTTACATCGTCAAGTATTATCGAGAAGCACTTTCCATATGTTGTACTTTCTTTTCGAATATCTACCGCAATATCCTGTACTTTACCCTGAATTACTCGCACAAGCTTAGCTTGACCATGAGGGGCGCATTGATAATGTAATCCTCGCAACACTCCACGAGCAGAATAACTCTCATTATCCTGTATCCATTTATATTCAAGGGAAGCCTGTTCTTCTTTCTGCTTGTGATATGACTCGTAAAAGTAACCTCTATCATCGGCAAAAACTTTAGGAGTTAAAACATACAGTCCTTCAAATTCTGTTTTTTTATATTCCATTTTACTTGTCTCGGAAATATATTGTTACTGGAACTCCTGTAAAATTAAAATTCTTTCTTAGCTGATTTTCTAAGTATGCTTTGTAAGAATCCTTGATATATTTCGGGTTATTAGCAAAGAATGCAAAAGTAGGGTAGTGAGTCGGTAGTTGAGTCACGTATTTTATTGTCAAGAATCTTCCTCTATAAGCAGGAGGAGGATATTTTTCGATCGCTGCTAGCATTATCTCATTCAATAGGCTTGTTCGGATTTTTTGTGTACGGTTGGTGTAAACCTCAAGCGCGTATTCGATCACTTTTAATGTTCTCAATTTTTCAGTTGCCGAAATAAAAACTACGGGGATATCAGTGAAAATACCTATCTTTTCTTTGATGGCTGTTTCCATATCTCTTGCAGTATTGGTCTCTTTCACCATAAGGTCCCACTTGTTGACAGCTAGCACTAAGCCTTTCTTTCTTTTTACAACTAGCTTGATTAGGTTCAAGTCTTGAGCGGTAATCCCTTCTTGTGCGTCAATCATCAAGATACTTACATCGCTATCTTCAATCGCTCGAATGGCACGCATCACTGAATAGAACTCCAAATCTTCGTGCACTTTGGATTTTTTTCGAATCCCAGCTGTATCAATAATATAAAAGTCCTTATCGAATTTGGTGAACCTTGAATGGATGGCATCTCGAGTAGTTCCGGCAACATCGGTCACGATATTTCGCTCAACACCTAGAAGTGCGTTTGTCAATGAGGATTTCCCTACATTTGGTTGACCGATAATACTTATTTTTGGTATATCATCTTCTGGTTCTTCATCTTCAGGTGGTAAGGCTTCTGTAACCGCATCGAGAATTTCCCCACTTCCACTTCCAGATATCGCAGCGACAAAGAATGTTTCTTCGAAGCCTAGTCCCCAAAATTCATTAGCCATAAGTGCTCTTGAACTATTGTCAACTTTATTGACACATACGAATACCTTCTTATCGGTTTTTCTCAACATGTCAGCAATTTCAGAATCTAAGTCAGTGATTCCTGTAGTCACGTCGGTCATGAAAATGATAATATGTGCTTCCTCGATGGCTATTTGTACTTGAGATCGTATCGCTGATTCAAACACATCATCTGAGCCTTTTACGAATCCACCTGTATCGATCACCGTAAATTGTTTACCGTTCCACTCACATGCACCGTAAATTCTGTCTCTCGTAACCCCACTTTGGTTGTCAATTATAGCTTGACGTTCACCGATTAATCGGTTGTAAAGTGTTGATTTACCCACGTTGGGGCGGCCTACTATGGCAACTATTTTTGGCATAATTAATTTTTATAGCCGAATTGCTTCAGCCATTTGTCATCATTTCTCCAGTTGTCCTTCACTCGAACATATAACTCAAGAAATACTTTTGAATCTAAAAACTCCTCAATGGAAGCTCTTGCAGCTGTTCCTAATTTCTTAATCGCAGCGCCATCCTTACCTATGATAATCGATTTTTGCGTCTTCCGAGATACATATATCTCTGCAAAAATATGAATTATTGGGCCTTTAGCACTTTCTTTATCTTTAAATTCCGTGACAATAACTTCCGTGCTGTACGGAATCTCCTGTTTATACTGTTCTAGGATCTTTTCTCGAATGATTTCGCTGATGAAAAAACGCTCTGGTTTATCGCTTAATTGGTCTTTTGGGTAATAAGCTGGACCTTCTGGTAAATGAGCTACCAGTATTTCCATCAAGTCGTCAATTGCAATTTTTTCCTTAGCAGAAATAAACATGATTGTATCAAACAGGCCTAATCCTTCCCAAAATTCCGTCATTGCCTCCTTTTGCCCATCTTTTATCTGATCCACCTTATTGATAATAAGGATCTTTGGAACTTTAACGGCCTGTATTTTCTCGAACACTGGATCATCCGTGTCATATTCTTCATACAAGTCTGTCACAAATAATAACACATCAGCATCTTCCAATACCGAAAAAGCAAAGCTGTTCATGGCTTTTTGCATCTTGTAATTCGGTTCGTAGATGATTCCAGGTGTATCAGAAAATACCATTTGGTAATCGTCAGTACTCAATAACCCAATAATACGGTGACGAGTTGTCTGAGGTTTGCTGGTAATAATAGACATCTTCTCTCCCATCAAAGCATTAAGAAGCGTTGATTTTCCCACATTGGGTCTACCCAAAATATTTATAAATCCTGATTTGTGCATTAATATCGTAGTTGCCGAACTGAGGAATTCATTCTCCGTTCTATTTCATCAAATAAGTGCTGTGGTTTTCTGCCACGCCAGTGTACTTCATTAAGATGAGGTCCTATATTTACATGAAATTGAATTCCTACGTCATGCATTTCATCTTCCACGTGCTTGAACAAGTTAATAAAGCATATCCAACCGCCATAAGTAGATACCTCTTCCTGCCATTCTTCATAATAGCAATCGTCCGAACCATGGAAATTCAGAACGTTTTCGCAAGCCACAGCATAGTATTCTATTCCATTTTCGATCAATGGCTCTATCACCTCTCGCTTGAAAAACATAATGTCGTTGTGCAAGCAATCGTTCCATTCTCCTATCAACTCAATCACCGCAAACTTTGTAGAATAATCTACATATAAGATTTTTGCATATAGTGTACTAGACCCAAAATCATCCCATTGTGGATGAATGAAATAGTTGTATATCTTTTGCGTATAGGCGAATTCATTATACTCCCTTTTGTAAAAAGGTGAACGTTCATCTGTTTCAGCGGAATAAATATCCCGCCATTTGTAATATGGCTCTATCGTATGCATTAACTTTACGCTTTCAACCACAAAGCTAGCCTTTTAGTTTTATTAATTTACTGCATGAGTCAGTCTCCATTTCATATTGTTATCACAGGACCGGAAAGTTCAGGTAAGTCGACCTTGTGGAATCACCTGAAACAGCTTGTTGATGCGCAATTCGTAGATGAAGTTGCTCGAAAATACTTGGATGATAATGGATTAGATTATCAACGTCAAGACCTTCAGCAAATAGCATTCCTTCAGTTTCAAAAGCAGCTGGAGGCTCTGAACGCAAACAATGAATTGGTAATCTCAGATACCTGTTTGCTAACTATTGTTATATGGGAAGAAGAGAAGTACGGTTCGGTTGATATTTTTACAGAAGAGTGGTTTCATCTGCAAAAAGTTGATCATTACTTATTGTTAAAACCGGATATTCCTTGGGTTGAAGACCCCCAGCGTGAAAATAAGGATGACAGAGATCGGCTATACGACATTTATTTGGAAAAAATAAGAAAATCCAAGATACCGTTTACGGTTTTGGAGGGCAGTAAGGAACAAAGATTTAAGGACGCAATAAAGGTTTGTCATACACTTATTAATCACTTGTAACGTTATGCATATTGTAATTTATTGCTAATTTTGCAATACAGCGTTCTCATTTGGGGTGCTTTATGATTTTTGTTAAAGCTGAGATGATACCCACTGAACCTGGGCGGGTTGTGCCGCCAAGGGAAATGAGCTTAGACAGGCAGTTGCTGCTTGCCCTATACTATTTCCCTATACAATCTTGTTTAATAATAAATGGCTGCCGCCAAAAGTTTACAAAACTTGTGGTTTGCCTGTAATTACGACGTATGAGAATTTTATTGAGTGTATTCTTTGTAGTAGTTTTCCAACTTATTGGCTTTTCCCAATTCACTGTAAAAGGAGTTGTAACAAATGAAAACGGCGAAAAAATTGATTTCGCATCTGTTTTCATTAAAGAGACTTCGTATGCAACCTCTAGCATTCAAGATGGTAGCTACAGAATTACCGATGTCGAGCCAGGAGAATACGTGGTAAAAGCCAGCTTTATAGGCTATGAGTCTGTTGAAAAGAGAATTATTGTTACAGATACAACCCTTGTGGATTTTGTATTGGGAGGTGATATTTTTCAATTAAGTGAAATTCAGATAGAGTCTACGAGAGCTGCTACCGAAGATCCTATTCCCTATTCGACAATCGAGGCGGAAGAGATTCAAAGCAGAAACATAGCCCAAGATGTTCCTTACATGCTTCGTTGGATGCCGTCAGTGACCGTAACATCAGATGCTGGAGCCGGTATAGGATATACTGGAATTCGAGTAAGAGGTTCAGAAGCAAGTAGGACGAATGTGACAATCAATGGAGTGCCATTAAATGATTCGGAGAGCCAAGCAGTTTTCTGGGTAAATATGCCAGATTTTCTTGCCAATGTACAAGATATTCAAGTACAACGTGGTGTAGGTGTTTCAACAAATGGAACAAGTGCTTTCGGGGCAACTGTGCATCTTAATACTCAGAATCTAAGACAAAATTCGTTTGCGATTTTGTCAGGTGGCATAGGGTCTTACAATACAAATAAAGCATCGGTACATCTGGGAACAGGTGTAATGAACAATATGTACTCCATAGAAGGAAGATTCTCTGTAATAAATTCAGACGGGTACATCGATAGAGCTAGCTCAAACCTTAATAGTTATTTTCTTTCAGCATCAAGAATTGAGGAGGGGAGTTCTCTCCGCTTGAATGTGTTTAGTGGAGGAGAAGTTACATATCAAGCTTGGAATGGCTTGCCATATCAATTCTTAGATACCAGGAGAACATTTAATACGGCTGGAACAAAAGCATTAGAAGATCCATATAATCAGCAGCCAGGGGAGGAACCATATGAAAATGAGGTTGATAATTATAGACAAAATCATGTTCAATTAATTTACAATAAGGCGCTTAGAGATGATGTTTCACTGAATGTTACAGGTCATTTAACACAAGGAGAAGGATACTTTGAAAATTATGAAAATGATCAGTTTAGTCCAGATTATGAAATACCAGATTCTATTTTTCAAGATATTGTTACTCAACGCTGGTTAGATAATCTTTTCTATGGGGTTATTTATTCTCTTGAGGTTAAGAAGGAACTGTTTAATTTCATCCTGGGAGGTGGAGTTAATCAGTATTCAGGCCTGCACTATGGAGATGTTGTGTGGAGAGAGAGTATTCCTGACTCTATCCAATCCAATTTTCGTTATTATACGAATACTGCCTTAAAGCGCGAAGCTAATGCGTACGCTAGATTAAACGTAAAATTGGGTAATTTTCATCCCTTTGTTGACCTTCAAGTTCGTTCACTTAGTTACAGTGGAAAAGGCGAAGATAGCAACGGAAATATCTTAGATTTTAGCGATGGTAAAAACTTCATTAATCCAAAGGTGGGAATGTCATATATTCCGAACAAGAGTCATAAAGCATTCATCTTTTATGGAATTACCAATCGTGAACCAGGGCGTTCTGAATACACAGATGTAGCACCTGGAGTCATTCCCCAGCATGAAACTTTGAACGATATGGAGATTGGTTACGAACTGACAACTAAATTACTTGATGTCAATGTTACGTTTTACGATATGCAATATGATAACCAATTAGTTCCTGTAGGTGAATTAAGCGATGTAGGAGAACCAATTCGAACTAATATTGAAGACTCTTATAGAAGGGGAGTTGAACTAGGGGCACTTGCAAAACTGAATGAACGTATATCTATAGGTTATTACGGTACATTTTCTCAAAATAAGGCAGTAAATTTTACGGAATTTGTAGACGTGTGGGATGATGGTTCTCAAATCGAAATCCAGCATGAAAATACTGATCTAGCCTATTCTCCTAATCAGCTGCATACGGTTGTAACTAACTTCTCGATCCTTCCAGTGACATCCAAGCAGAAAGTGAATGTACAAGCAAATTATAAGTATGTGGGAAGTCAATTTTTAGATAACACGAGCAGTGAATTTGCCAAGCTAGATGACTTTAATTACGTAGACATGCAAATCCAGTACGGTACAAGCTTCAAGAAAGTTAAGAACCTTACTCTCACGCTGCAGCTAAACAATGTACTCAATAATCGATATGTTTCTAATGGATGGGTATATAGATATCAGGCTGGATTTGACAACACTCAATTTGATCCTTATGCGAGATATGAAGGAATCAAAGGTGAGACAGATGTACAAAATTTGACCGGCCTTTATCCGCAGGCCTTGCGTAATTTCTTACTAGGCGCAAGGATAGAATTTTAGTGCTTTAAAGTGTTGACATCAAATGCCTATTTGTGGTATTCCTCTTTCAAAAATTAAGATAATGAAGTGCGATCCGTATTTTGTATCAGTTTCAGGAAGAGATATCTCAATGCACATTTCTGATTAAAGCTTTACTCTGATTGGTTAGGAGTAGAGACAAGTATTGAAGTAGCTTGCACGGTATTTGCATCCGATACAGGTAATTCTGCTCTTTCAAGCAGATTGAATTCCAAGAATTTCAGGTAGAATTTACTTGTAGTGGATGATGAATGAGGTTAATTTTCGGCGGATTACTCTGTAAATCAAAGCGAGATTAATTTCAATCGTTTACGTCTGGCCTTGCTTCTTGAGGTGTATTTGACGTATATCAATTCTGTTTTAAGGAAGCAATATCGAGAGCTGAAAAGATGAGGACAATGTTTGAGTCTAAATTCAACAAAATTCGCGACAATCCGAGTCAAGTTATGATATGGTAAGAATTATGTATCTCAACTTAGAAGTGTCTTACTAGACCAATTTTGTAGTCTAAAGGTATTTGATAAAAACCAAGTTGGCCATACAGTTCGTAAGTCAATAAAAGTTCGTAAGTATTCTGAGTGTAACCAATACCAGCATAAACAACAGGGAAATTTCGTCGTTCAGTTTCAAAAGCGGAGACGCGTTCTTCGAAAGAAAAGAAGCCGCCTTCAAGCTGGATAATGAATCGTTCTGCTAGAGTTAGTCGAGTAAATGTCGTAGATGAAAAGTTATTTAGAGAGGTTCTTTGTCCTGAAACGCCAGGAAACCAAAGATAAGTATAGTCATACTTAAGTGTCAAGCCTGTTGACAGGTATTCATTCCATTTATAACCAGCAAAAGGTTGAATTCCAACTTGAAAAACACTTCCATTAGTGTTTCCTCCGATAAATGGGGAATTCAGGTAAGCGCCTACATATATTCTATCCAAGAATTCGCTAGGTTCGTAATTATCTCTGTCATTTCTTTGGGCGGATGCCACCGAAATAAAGGAAAAAAACAAGATACTTAACAATATAGCTTGTCTAAGTTGAGTCAATACTAGTTTGTTATTAGTGCTAAGAAGAAGTTTTTTCATTATTTGTACTTTGTTGTTAGAACGATATTTAATACTAATAGTTACATATGTGACAAAATCTTTATATAGGTGTTTTAAATATATGTTACTAAAATTGTAGATTTGCTTGATACAGCATTCTGTTAAGTTATATAATCTTAGGTAAATAACGCAAACTCTCATAAATATACAATTACAATTAATGAATAAATCGCTATTAATAATATTGCTCTTGTTTAGTGTAAACTTAGCAGCGCAGGAATACATGCCAATTGAAGCATCTATGGTTTCAGAGGAATTGAAGTCAGAGCTTGACGATAAATTCAAGAAATATGAAATCTTGAAAATACCACATGATCGATTTATGACTCAGCTAGAGGAGTTTGATGGGCCACAAGAAATGCTGTTAGAAATGGGGGCAGGTGATGTTATACCACTTCAATTATTGCCAGAGCATGACTTAGTTCATCGACAAACTGTCTCAACGGCTACTAAAGGCAAGATTGATGGGTACCAGTCTGAGGTATATCCGTACAAGGGCTATGTAAAAAATGGGACAGCGTATGCGAGAGTGACAATAGCGAAAGATATGTTTTATGTGTACATACAAGGAGAGGGATTCAATAGATTTGTTGAACCATTGCGTTATGTCATTCCAGGTGCTGATCCAAGTCTATACTTAACTTATTATGGTTCAGATGTAAATTACCCAGAGGGAGATTTTTGTGCTTCGCATCATGTTGGAGCCAAGAAAAAAGAGTTAGATGTTCCACAAAAAAGCAGTCAGGTTGGTGACTGTTATGAAACAGAGCTTGGTATGGCAAGTGACTTTTCGATGTTTCAAAAATACAATGATGTAGATGGTGTGATAGCAAGGAACGTGGGAGTAATGAACAACGTTCAAGGAAATTATGATGATGAATTCGCGGATGAAATTCAGTTTGTAATTGTGGAGCAATATGTTAGTGATTGTAGCACATGTGATCCATGGTCAAGCAGCACCGATGTGGATGTTTTGTTGCCAGACTTTAGGTCATGGGGGCCGAACGGGTTTAGTGAAACACACGATATCGGCCATTTGTGGACTGACAGAGATTTTGATGGTTCGACAATTGGATACGCTTATGTGGGGGTGGTATGTACTGGATCTAGGTATGCAATCTTGCAGGATTTTAGTAATAATGCAGGCTTTCTAAGAGTACTGACTTCTCATGAAACAGGGCACAATTTTGATGCAACGCACGATGCCTCAGGGTCGAATACGATCATGGCTCCTTCGGTGAATAGTGCAACTGCATGGTCTACTGCTTCCATAGCGGATATTGAAGCACATTACTTATCGAGAAATTGTTTGGCGACATGTGCGCCACCAGCTCCACCTATTTCTAATTTCTTTGCAAACTTGACAGAATTGTGTCCAGGAGCTACCACGCAGTTTTTTGATGATTCGGAGAATAATCCTACTTCATGGAACTGGACCTTTATTGGTGGGAATCCGTCTGGCTCTACTTTGCAGAATCCGCTGGTTACCTATGATAATCCAGGATCGTATAATGTTTCTTTGCAAAGTACGAACGGCACTGGGACGGATTCAGAGACTAAGACAGGATATATTACTGTAAGTGATAATGGGTTTGAACTTGTATTATCGGATGATTTCGAGAATGATTTAGATAATTGGACAGTAACTAATCCTGATAATTCAACAACTTGGGAAACGGCTACGATACCTGGATCTAATGGGAATAGTACGGTGGCTTGGATTGATAATTACGATTACAATGATGGGGTAGGAGACATTGATGGACTAGAAAGTGCGGTAATAGATTTGACAGGTAGGGCAACTGCTACACTAGAATTAGAGTATGCTTACTCAAGATATAATGCTCAGAATAGTGATAGGATGAGAATTCTTGTGAGTGTTGATGGGGGAACGACTTTTTCAAATATGATTTTCAACGAGCAAGAAGACGGGAGTGGAAATTTTGCAACTGTACCTGATAACACAGCTGCATTTGCGCCTACTAACTCGTCGGAATGGTGTATAGAAACTACATATGGTCCTAATTGCATTTCATTGGATCTTGGTGACTTTGTAGACGAAGAAGAGGTTGTGATAAGAATAGAAAATGTAAGTGATTTTGGGAATAATTTGTACATTGATAATGTCAATGTAAGTGCTAGTTGTCAGGTTTTAGGACCTCCGTTAGCTAATTTTACAAGTAATTTGTCTTCAGGATGTGCGCCATTGGTGGTTAACTTTCAGGACCTTTCTACTAATAATCCAGATAGTTGGTTGTGGTCTTTTCCAGGAGGAACTCCGAGTACTTCAACAGAACAAAATCCAGTGGTTACTTATAACAGCGCAGGAGTATTTGCTGTTACCTTACAAGTAACAAATGACCAAGGAACAAATACCGCTTCTTCAAGCGGATACATCACAGTATTAGATACACCTGTTCCAGGATTTGAATCTGATGTAGATGGTACAACAGTCTCTTTTGAGAATACATCATTTGGAGGGGATTCTTTTGATTGGGATTTTGGTGATAATCAAAACAGTTCACTTGAGAATCCTATTCATGTTTATGCAGCTGATGGTACTTATATAGTGACTCTTACAGTAAGTAATGTCTGTGGTACTGAAACGATAACTAATACAGTTGAAATTTCTAACCTTCCTGTAGCTAATTTCAGTCAAAATGTTACAGAGGGTTGTGCTACACTAGAAGTTCAATTTACGGATGCAAGTTCGGCTAATACGGATAGTTATGAGTGGACATTCGAAGGAGGAATTCCAGCAACATCAACAGATCAAAATCCTACTGTTTTATATCCAGAAAGAGGTGTATACGATGTGACACTAGTTGTGTCTAACGAGGTTGGTGATGATTTCAATGTAATGAATGATGCTGTTACTGTACTCGATGTTCCAGAAGCTTCATTTGATTATGTGGTGGATGGCAACACGGTGACCTTTAATAATACAACTCTTTATGGAGAGTCTTATCTGTGGGAATTTGGTGATGGTGAAACAAGCGATGAACTTCATCCTATCCACACTTATGATAATGATGAAAATTATTCGGTGACATTAACTGCAAGTAATGAGTGCGGCGATGTCACCTATTCTGGAAATGTTAGTGTGAGTAACTTGCCTAGTGCAGGCTTTGTTGCAAGTTCAAGTAATGGTTGCGCCGAATTTGTTGTTGAGTTCAACAATACCTCTTCTCCAAATGTAGATTCTTATTTATGGACCTTTGAAGGAGGGATACCCGCAAGTTCAACAGAAGAAAACCCTGTAGTGACATATGAGAGTGCGGGTACTTATGATGTTCAGCTGGTCGTAACAAATGAAGAAGGATCAGATCAGTTGACTATTCAAGATTATATCACCGTTGGTGATTTACCAGTAGCACAATACAGTTCGTCTTCGGATCAATTAGTTTATAACTTTTTTAACGAGTCAATAGATGGAGATACTTATTTGTGGGATTTCGGTGACGGTGGGACTTCGGGATTAGAAAACCCAACGCATGTTTACGAAAATGATGGGATATATACTGTCGTACTTTCTGTGACCAATGAATGTGGTACGGACGAATTTGAATTTATGATCAATGTTGTCTCATCTGTTGTTGCAGGATTTAGTTCGAATGTGACTTCAGGCTGTGCAGATTTAACAGTGCAATTTTCAGATAATTCAACGAGTAATGCGACTGACTTCGAATGGAGTTTTCCAGGTGGAACACCTTCGACAAGTACGGAGGAAAATCCTGAGGTGACATATAACACAGCTGGAACATACAGTGTAAGTCTTGTGGCAAGTAATGATGGCTTTATGGACGAGATTACGCAGATGAACTTCATTGTTGTGAATGATGTGCCAGAAGTTGATTTTACTTATGACTTTGAAGATCTTACTGTTCAGTTTAGTAACATGACAACGAATGCAGATTCATATTTTTGGGAATTTGGAGATAGTGGTACTTCAGAAGAAGAAAATCCTGAACATACATATAGTCAACTTGGAGACTATGAGGTTACTCTTACTGCAACCAATGAATGTGGAGAAGTAATTGTAATTGAGAGTATTAGTGTATCATCTCTGCCTACGGCAAACTTTACAGCAAGTTCTACGATAGGATGTACTGTTGCTGAGATAGATTTTGAAGATTTGTCGACAAGTAACGCTGATACTTGGGAATGGACATTTGAAGGTGGAGTGCCATCGACGAGTGCAGAGCAGAATCCAACGATTAGTTATGTGAATTCAGGGACTTTTGACGTAAGTCTCACTGTTACAAACGACTCTGGAAGTGATACTTATTCACTTGAAGATTATGTGACGATCGAAGAATTTCCAATGGTTGATATATCTGAAATTATTACTGGAAACGAAGTCGAATTCATAGCAGAAAGTAGCAATACTGATGAATATAAGTGGACACTGCAAAGTACTGGGGATGTTGTTTTTGGGGAGAACCCCACATTTGTGTTTCCTGCTGACGGGGTATATGTGGTTGTTTTAGAAGCAACAAATGAATGCGGAACTCTTTCAACAACAAAAGCTGTAAATATTACGGCATTTCCAGATGCTGAATTCTCATCGGACATACAAGCAGGTTGTGCTCCGGCTACAATAGTTTTTGAAGATAAATCTGCGGATAATCCGACATCTTTTATGTGGACATTTGAAGGAGGAAACCCGTCACAAAGTACAGAAGAAAATCCAACAATTATTTATGATGTGTCTGGCATTTATACTGTCGAGTTAATTGTTGAGAATGGAGTGGGTTCTGATACAATTGTTAAGGAAGAATACATAGATTTAGAGGTTGGGCCGATAGCTGATTTTGATTTTGTTGTAATGGGAGTTGAAGTCGAATTTACAAATACCTCTGTAGGAGAAGGTGATATTACTTGGCTTTTTGGAGATGGAGAGATGAGTAATGAAGAAGATCCTGTTTATTCATATATGTCTCAAGGAGATTATGCGGTGCAGTTGATAATCGATAAAGGAGGAAATTGCGTTGATACAATAGAGCAAGTTGTTAGTATCCTAGTAGACAATGTATATGACATAGAAGGAGTAGAATTTAGTTTGTATCCTAATCCGAATAGCGGACAATTTAGCCTAAGTGTAGAAGGAGTAATAGGAAGTAATTGTAGTTACTCACTGCTTAATATTGTAGGTCAAGAGATGGAAAGAGGAAATGTCAATGAGGAAGGTGTGATGCAATTCGATACGGATTTGCTACCAGGAGTATATTTTATGCAAATTCAAGCAAATAATAGGAAAGGTATTATTCGTTTTGTGATTCAGTAAAATTGAAATATAAAATAAGGTAAGCGGATTGTCAATATATTGGCAATCCGCTTTTCTTTTAGTGGTTGTGGTATGGTCATACTTGATTATAAGATTTTTAAAAATCAAGATAAATGAGCATAGGGGTTTATTTTTCATTTATATTCTTGTTGTTCAATGCATTAGATGTTGTGAGAAAATTTATATGTAAAATATGAGTATTTAGAATATTAAATTAATGTTAAGAAAGCATTAATGTCATATATTAGCGTGAATTCTAGATCGAGCGGCCTTCCAATATTTTATTTTGTTTTAAATAAAAACATTTGGAATGTTGAAACGTATACCCTTATTATTAATCTTCATATTTCTTCTTTACGGTGCAGATTTATTAGAACAGCCAGCTAATGACGAATGTGCTAATCCAACCGCAATCACAGATCTAGACGGATCTTGTATTACTTACAATACTGTAGGTGCAACTTTTGATGTTGTGCAAGGAAGCTGTTTTATAGGTACAGATGTTCCCAATGTATGGTTTAGTTTTGTTGCTGATGGGCCTACAGTTAGTGTAGATTGGGATAATTTCGGTGCGGGAAATCGTATGAATATAGCATTGGCAGAAGTTACTGATTGTTCAGTTGCGGGGATTACGCAGCTTCAGTGTGGAAGCGCTTTGCCTGGGCAGATAATCAACTTTACTGGACTTGTGACAGGAAATACTTACTATTTCTTTGTTAGTCTTCCTACGATGACAGGAAGTTTTGAAGGTGATTTTGAAATGTGTGTGACAAACCTAGAGAGTTCTGCTCCAGCTAACGATGATGCATGTGATGCGACGGTAATAACTGCAAATGGTACATGTAATGACGGGACTACTATAGATGCAACTGGTGATTTTGCAGGTAATTTTTCTACTTGTGTAGATCCTCCTGATCAGGGAGTTTTCTTTGTTTTTACAGCAACTGCAGGTAATGTTTTAGCAGAAATAGACATAAATAATTTGGGTGGCCCAGGAGAGTATACTGTGGCTTTTGGTCAATTTCTATCTGGATGTAACGATGCATTTACTTTTAATCCAGATGTGTTTTGTGGAGATTCAGGCACAGATATAATAGGTGATGCATACATAGAGCCGGGGGAGCAGTACTACATCTATGTAGCAACAACTGAAGCAAATGAAGGACAATTTGAATTGTGTGTAACACAGATAGGTCCACCGCCAGGATGTAGTGCGAATAACAGTTGTAATACAGCGGAAACAATTGGCGGAATAGTATCTGGAGCTGGTCCGTCGTGCGTTGATGGCTGTAATACACTTGCGTCACCAGGTGGTATAGACGGGCTAGGATGTAATTTAACAATAGAAGAAACTGTTTGGTACGAATTTACCACAGATGCCTTAGCAAATTTTGCGAGTATTCAAGTTACAAGCACGGAAATTGATGACCCTATTGTTCAAGTTTTTCAGTGGAACTGTTCAGGTTCACCAACTGCAGTTGGAGGATGCACCACTGGTTCCAATGGAGAGCTAGAAGTACTTGATCTTAATGTAGCTGCGAATACAACCTACCTCATAGCTGTAAGTAATGAATTTGGAGAGGGAGGGAATTTTGAACTTTGTGTATTAACATTTGAAGATGGAAGTAGCTGTGCTACTGAAACCTCATTAGAGGTTGTGCCAGGCAGCCCTTCACTAGGTTCACCTGATGATGGACCATATTTACCAGGCGAATCGGTAACTTATCGTTTCCGCATTGATAATTATCATGCTGATCCAGTAGGATCTGGAAATAATTGTCAATGGCTACAAGGAATTGTTCCGATATTTGGTAATGGATGGGACACTAACTCTTTTAACGGTGCTGATTTTACTGTATCACAGCAATATGCTGGGGTATGGAGTTGGTATCCTCAAGCAGCATTAACTTACCAATCTACATCCATAATTTACGAAATAGAGGATCTCGATATGGATGGTGATATAGACATATGTACCATAAATGATTTTGATTGTGCTGGAGATGGTGTAGCACCTGGAGACCCTATGCCAGCTGGTTGGTTTGCTAGTCAAGGTGCAGGGAATCCTAACTTTACTTTTGGAGATGGTGGATGTTGCAGTTGTGACATGCCAGGACCTAATGAAGCTTGGGAAGTGGTATTCACAATTAGTACTTTGGAATATGTAGAATGTTCTGGGCCGCCTGAAGAAACTGACTTAAGTGTAAGGGTATTTACTTTTGCTGATGGTGAGACTGGATCTTGGGCTAATCCGAATGTAGAATCAATCTGTGGGCAAGATAATCCTCAATCTGTTAGTAGAACATTAAACTGTTGTCTTGGACCAGAAGCTCTGCCTGAAACAGCAACTGTTTGTCCAGGAGATGCACTTGGTATTGTATTGGAAACTGATCCTCCAAATCCAGATGCAACCTATTCTTGGGTAGTTCAGAACTCTGGAAATACAAGTGGAGCAATGGATGGGGCAGGACAAGTAATAGGTGATGTAATAACGAATAATACAACATCAACTCAGACAGTAACTTATCTAGTTACCGCGATCGACGATAGTGGTTGTCCAGGAGAAGAAACACAAGTAATAGTGACAATTTTACCAGCCATTGATGTAGATGCTGGAGATGATATAGATGGCTGTACAGGTGTTAATGCAGTTTTAGGAGGAAGTCCTACCGCTACAGGAGGTGGAGGATTATTTACGTATGACTGGGGTGATGCTTCAGTGGATAATATTGCAAACCCTACTGTTTCGCCATCACTTTCTTCAATATTTGTTCTTACTGTAACTGATAATAATGGTTGTTCTTCTACAGATGAAGTTGAACTGTTCATCAACCCGAGTTTCGATGTTGAAATAGAAGGAGATACTGCTTTGTGTTTTAATGATTTAGAAACTACGCTGACTGCTTCTCCTCAAGGAGGAACTCCGAATTATATGTTTGATTGGAATGGCGCTGGAATAAATGGTTTCCCTGGACAAATTCTTAATTATAACGGTGGACTTGTAGGACCTGGAGATTATGTTATGACAGTTACGGTTACGGATAACTTCGGTTGTACAGGAGAGACAGAGATAGGAATTAATATTTTACAAGAGCCAACATTATTTATCGTTTCTTCACCTGAAAGTGCACAGTTCTGTCCTGGGGGGTCAGTCATGTTACAGGCAGCCGCAGTAAATGGTGAGTTTGGTGTAACATATTCCTATGACTGGATAACGCCAACAGGAGGATTTTTGAATGGTCAAACCATCAATGTTACAGAGGCAGGAGAGTACATATTGGAGGTTACCGATGATTTGCTTGGTTGCTTAATAGAAGGGACTATTACAGTTGAAGAGGTTTTACCACCAGAACCAGTAATTGTTGCACCTCAAGGTTTATGTAATAATGATGAAGTTTTTATTGGTACAGAAATAGAATACGAAGAGTATTTATGGGATACTGGAGAAACTACAGATAGTATTTTTGTAGGCCCCGGATCTTATTCAGTTACAGTAACCAGTGCTGCTGGTTGTACAGGAGAGGAAGTCATTACCATTAATCCGCTTGCAGATCCTGCAGTGACCATCAGTGGTTCTTCAACATTCTGTGTTGGTTCGTCTTCAATTTTAAGTGTAAGTGATCAATTTTCTACATTTGAATGGACTGATGAGGCAGGAAATGTGATAGGAGATACAGATACTTTATTTGTAACGGATGAAGATACGTATAATGTTCTAGTGACTGACATGAACGGGTGTTCAGCTACTAGCTTGATAGAGGTTACCATTCAAGATTTCTTAGTGCCAAATATTGCTGGAGATACCTCAATTTGTCCAGCGGCTTGTTCTGAATTAGATGCTGGATCTGGTTATGTAAGTTATGAGTGGTCTACAACTGAAGTTACTCAGATGATAACTGTATGCGATCCAGGTACATATTCTGTTACAGTTTATGATGCGGGCGGTTGTACAGGTGAGCAGATTAAGACAATTACGGTAAATGATTTACCTACACCTCAAATATTAGGAGACAACAATCTAACGTCATTTTGTCCTGGAGGAAATTTGCAATTAGATGCAGGTTCAGGTTATACTGCCTATGAGTGGAGTACTACCGAGGGAAATCAAAATATCACCGTTTCTGAAGAAGGCACATATTCAGTAACTGTAACGGATGCTGAAGGTTGTACTGGTGAAACCACGATAGATGTAACACTTAATACTCCTCCTACACCAGATTTTGGAGGTTCTACGACTTTCTGTCCTGGTGATTCTGTATTAATTACTCCTGAAGGAGGATATGTGATGTATGAAATTGATTTAGATAATAATGGAGTATTCGATGTAAATACAATGACTAATGATCCATTCTATGTGTCTGCAGTTGGCTTTTCGAATATAGTGGTGACTGATGCAAATGGTTGTACGGGAAGCGTTATTGTTGAGGTAAATGAATTTTCGTTACCATCTCCGCAAGCATCAAGCGATACATTTTCGTATTGTACTGACGGATCTGTTTTTATCGGTTTGACAGAGGATTTTACTTCGATAGATTGGTATCTTGACAATGTGTTGGTTGGGAGTGGGCAATCGATTCAAGTGAGTGAGGCTGGAGACTATCTTGCTGTAGTTACTGATGAAAATTCTTGTCTTACAGAAGCAACAACAACTGTGATCGAGTCTACAGAGTTGACACCTACAATTACGGGAACGACTGCAATATGCGACAATACACCGATCACACTTGATGCGGGAGAAGGTTATGCAATTTATGACTGGGGGACATTAGGTGATAGTCAAATGATCGAGGTTACAGAAGAAGGAACCTATACAGTTACAGTAACTGATGCAGGTGGTTGTTCGGGGGAAGACGATATAGTTGTAACTAGCTCGACTACACCCGTAGCTGAAGTGGTAAGTGCCGCAGAAATTTGTAATAACTCAGATGGAGACAACTCTTCAACTTTGGATTTTATATCCTTTGTCACAGGAGCTCAGGGATTCTGGTCGGATGATTCAGGAGTAGGAGTCGATTTGCTAACTGATTTGACTAGCGTAGATTTTGATGGTGTTTTAGCTGGGACCTATGAATTTACCTATACTACATCGATAGCAATTGATCCATGTCAAGATGTAGAATACACTCTTTCGATTGAGGTAGGAGATTGTTTATGTCCTAGTGTAGCAGTGGGTGATTTACAACCAATCTGTACAACAGCTGGGTTAATAGATTTAGATACAGTTCAGATTACCGCTGAGCCAGGAACGTGGAGTGTGACTCAGGGAGATCCTGCGATTTTGAATGGAAATATTGTAGATCCAACTAACGGATCGGCAGGTGATTATATTTTAACTTTTACTCTTGACAATCCACAAGATGATTGTGATGCTTTCAATACGGTAGAATTGCAAATCATTTCTCCACCAAATCCGGGAGTGTTTGATGATGCTGAAATTGTGTGTTTCAATGAAGGTACAATGGTTAATTTGTTTGATCTCATTGAAGGAGAAGATGGAGGAGGAGAGTGGGTTGAGACTTCAGCAATCACATCAACAGGAACTGCATTTGATATGACAGGAGCCTTTAACACAACAGACCAGTTTACAGGTACCTATACTTTTATGTACACAGTACAAGGAGTATCTCCATGTTCTAGTGAGTCGGTAGAAGTTATAGTAATGGTGGAGCCAGCTCCAGTTGCCAACGCTGGAGATGACAAAATGCTAAATTGTGATTTACTTATTGTTGAAATAGGAACAGACGCTTCTATAGGAAATGGACTTTCATACGGATGGACTGAACTCAAGGGCGAGCAAATATCCAATGACACAGACCCAATTGTAAATGTTGATAATGAAGGTACGTACGTAATGGAAGTTACAGATTTGAACCAATGTGTAGATACAGATACGGTAGAGGTCACAATAAATACTGACTTTCCAGACGTAGTGACAGAGGGCAATGATCCTTTCTGCAATAACGAAAGTACTGGAACGATTGTAGCTGAAGCAACCGGTGGTGACGGTCCCTACGAATATTCGCTAGATAACGGTCAAACTTGGACTGATGCAAATTCATTTTTGGATTTACCGTCAGGAACTTATACAGTTTTGGTTCAAGACCAAAATACATGTACTGGAGAAGTTGAGATTGTGCTAGATAATCCAGATGTTTTCGTAGCGGACTTAGGTCCAAATATTTTTGCAGCTAATATTACAGATACACTAATTAGTTTAGATATTACTGGTGGTGATGAAAATCTTCAAGCAGCGATCTGGACGGTAAATGATTCAATAGTATGTGAAGGACCAGAGTGTCTATCATATGTAGTAAATGCTGAAGGAGGTGCAGAAGTGTGCGTTACAGCGACTAACATTGACGGTTGTGTGGATAGTGCATGTATTGTTATTAGAAGTTTGGATATAAATATTTCTTACACTGGAAATACTTTTACTCCGAATGACGATGGCAATAACGATGTGTTTTACATTCAAGGTGGATCGGACATTGAAGAAGTGAATTACTTTAGGATTTACAATAGGTGGGGTGAGCAAATTTTTAGTCAAGAATCGTTTCCTCCTAATGATGTCTCGTATGGCTGGAATGGGAAATTTAAAGGTAAAACTCTTAATCCAGGTGTTTATGTTTATACATATGAAGTCTCTTATGATAATGGTACCACTGAATTGTTATTTGGTGATGTAACCATTGTCAATTAGCAATATGTCGGGAATTTGACAGTTTGATTGTAACTTGGCAATTTTCTGAGGGTGTGATTAGATATTTCTGTCCAATAATAGTGTGCGATCTTTTCGCGCGCATTAAAGTAGTATAATACTAATCCCTTATTTATGAAGTTGAGATTTTGGTTTGCCAATTTAGTTTTCCTGTTGGCAGTGACACAAGGTAATTCACAGTGTTCTATTTTAGATCCATTGGACATTATTGACCTTACGCCTCTTACCGCTAATTTACTGATTGAAGGTGCTACCAATGATGATCTATCAGGAGATCAAGACGTGGTAGGAGTTTTATTGGAGTTCGAGCATACTCAAGTTGGAGATTTGACAATTGAGTTGACATCTCCATCTGGTCAGTCAATTGTTCTTATAGGGCCCACAGGTTCTTTTGGAAATACCTCGTTAACAGATTGGGAAGTACTTTT
>CALBVQ010000231.1 GCA_937969485.1 uncultured Saprospiraceae bacterium
TTTTCCAACTTGATACAATAGAGAGTTTTGATTCTCCATTTATGACAGAACAGCTTTTTCAAGAATCAACAGGACTGATGTCATGGAGTCCTGCAATAAACTTTGAAAACAATACCGTGTATTACTGGAGAGTATCTCCTGATACAAATACTTCTGGGCAAGAAAGAGTATGGAATTCAAGCTCCTTTACTTACTTACCTAATTCTTCTCCCGGATGGTCTCAATCTCATGTTGACCAATATTTAGATAACGAATTAAATGAATTCAACATCGTAGATGGAAAGTTGGACTATGTTTCAAATTTCCGAGATATCCGTGTCATTAATAGAGTAAGTATAGGAGAGAACTTTGCTAACTTCTTTATCAATAATGGATTCTGGGGAAATGCATACTACATCAACAAAGGTTCATTAATCGGAGTGGTAGTTGCAGATGAGTTAGGGAAATTCGATAGAAACAACTCACTAGGTAAGTATGGATCTCTTCAGCCGAACAATGAAAACTGCTTAGCGTTCTACTTCGACCCCAATGATCAACAATCTAGGATTAACCTAGTTAATTTTTTAGAGAATGACATAGAAGATAACAACTATGTTTTCTTCTATACAGTCCACAATAAGAATGATTTCAACCCTACCTTTTCTAATTTGGAATGGGAGTCTGATGCAGACTTAAATGATGGGAAAAATATTTTCACAGTTCTAAAAGACCAAGGAGCCACAATTATTGATAGTCTTAAGACCCAAAGTATCACACCTTACAACTTCTTTTATCAAAAAAACAAAGAGGCCTTGTGTGAAGATTTGGCTCAAGATATCGAAGGTAAGGCAGACTGTACTACGCCAATGTTTGGTAAGTGGTTTACAGGAACAGAAAAATCCGTAACAATAGGCCCTTCAACAAGGTGGCGGAAATTGGTGTGGAGTGAAGAAAAATCGTCCATTGCAGCTAATGATTCAAGTTATGTAAGGCTTTACGGTGTACTAGAAGATGGAAGAGACACCTTATTGCAGGACTACATTTATGATACAGAGTTAAATTTAGCCCCTATCTCAGCAGAGCAATTTCCGTTCCTAAAACTAGAATACTTTACTTTCGACAATATCAACCTTTCAACTCCAGATTTAACTTACTGGAGAGTATTTTTCGATGGAATCCCAGAATTAGCATTGGACATTCTTGATGAGGGAGCTATTTTCAAAAATGATACCCTTGATCAAGGAAATGAATTTGTATTAAGAATTCCGCTGGTTAATATTGGTCAAGAGGATGTCGATTCAGTAGATGTGAAAATTACATTAACAGATGAAAATAACGCAGAAACAGTAATCAACAAAACACTAAGCACTATTGAAGCTGGAGACAAAAAATATATAGAATTTTCAGTTGCTACCAATGACTTCGTAGGCGACTACGTCGTGACAGTGGAAGCAAATACCAGAAAAATGCCTGAGGAATGTTTCTACTTCAACAACTTTGGATTAAGAACATTTACAGTGCTCCAGGATGTTCGAAACCCCCTACTCGACGTTAGTTTTGATGGTCGGAGAATTATGAATGGAGACATTGTATCTGCTGAACCTATCATAAGAATCGTAACGAAAGATGAAAATGAATTCTTATTACTAGATGATACGACTTCATATGTAGTGAAATTATATGATCCTAATGGCATAAGCACTACAATTCCTATGAGCAGCCCAGACGTCGTTTTCAGCCCAGCAACATCAGCTGAAAATAACGAAAGTGAAATTATTTTTACCCCTACTCTAGAGCAAGATGGAATTTATACCTTAAGTGTTAGTTCCAAAGATGTCACTGGAAATGTATCTGGTAGTAAGGACTTCGAAGTTGATTTCGAGGTGATAAATGAAGAATTAATATCAAACGTATTCAACTACCCTAATCCATTTAGTGATTGCACGCAGTTTGTATTTACACTTACTGGAAACGAAATGCCACAAGATATTTCGATTAGAATCATGACAATAAGTGGAAAAGTAGTCAAGGAAATAGGAGGCTTAGAACTTGGGCCACTAAACATAGGTGTTAACCGAACTGAATACAAGTGGGATGGTACCGATGAATATGGAAGTAAACTTGCCAATGGAGTTTACCTATACCAGGTAACAACTACAAAGCAAAGTGGTGACTTTTACGAAAAGTATGACACCAACACAGATAATTATTTCAAGAATAATATTGGAAAGTTAGTCATCATCAGATAATCATTTTTTGTAATTGAGTACATCCACGGAATGAATTTTTGGGCGAAAGCCCAAAGACCACATATATGTATTTTAATTAATATATATGCCCGTAAATTTCAACGATGAAAACGCTCATTATCGTTCATATTTGTATAATTTTGCAGCCCTTATCAAAAAAGGACAAACAATAAAATAGCAATTTATGAATCCATGGCATGATGTGAGAGTAGGAAGTGAAGTTCCAGAAATTGTAAACGCAATTATCGAGATCCCTAAGAATACAAGAGCAAAATATGAACTTGACAAAGAAAGTGGTTTACTGAAACTTGATAGAGTTCTTTATGCTTCCATGTATTACCCAGCGAACTACGGATTTATTCCTCAGACATACTGCGACGATGACGACCCGTTGGACATATTAATCCTTTCATCAATCACAATCCAGCCTCTATGCTTGGTTGAAGCAAAGGTAATCGGTGTGATGAGAATGGTAGATGGCGATGAAAAAGATGATAAGATCATTGCTGTTGCTAAGCATGACATGTCTGTAAACCACATCGATGATGTAAGTGAATTACCTCGTCACTTCTTTAGAGAGCTGAGAAATTTTTTCGAGGACTACAAGAAACTTGAAAATAAGGAAGTGATCGTAGAAGAATTCCAAAAGAAAGATGTTGCAATAGAAGTTGTCAATCAGTCGATTATCGATTATAAAAACAAGTTTGGCGGAAGTACCAAATAGCCAGACACGGATTTCTGTCCTTTCAGGAATGTGATCTTTTCTTGTAAACAGTATTTCTTGGAACATTACCGTTATGATTTGGGTTAATGGTAGTAAAGCGCGTGTCTTATGCAAGAATTTCAGGAAATTAATAATTGCCGATTTTTTACTATTTCGAATAACAAGGAATCGGACACTTCAGTGCTAATCATACATGGGTACGCTGAGCATATCTTGAGATATCAAAATTTCTACAACGCCTTAGATGAACAAGGCTATAATGTTATGGGCTATGACCATAGAGGTCATGGTCAAACAGATGGTAAGCGAGCGATGATAAAATCATTTGATGTATATGTAGAAGATATGCACGAGGTGGTAAAGAAGTTTTTCAAGCCAGGAAAGAACAACTTCATCTTTGGTCATTCAATGGGCGGCTTGATAGTGACCATGTATTTAGAGAAATATGGAAGTACAAATATTACAGGTGTGATTACGTCTGGTGCAGCTCTTGCCATGTATAACGTGACTCCTCCCTTCATTGAAAAAGTAGCTGGAACTATCGCTAAGATTTTCCCTAACCTACCTACTGTAGGACCAGTTGCAGATATCGTAAGCCGAGACAAAGAGGTGGTAGAGCGCTATAAGAATGATCCACTGATTTACATGCAACGTACCAAAGCAAAAATGGGTCACGAATTCCTAAAAGCCCAAAGACTAGCTGAGGCAAGTCTCGATAAGATCTCTGTTCCTATATTTATTAATCATGGATCAGGGGACGTGCTCATTGACCCCAATAGTTCTCAGCTAATTTATGATAAGGTTTCCAGTGAGGACAAGACGCTAAAAATGTGGGACGGGCTTTATCACGAAATTTTGAATGAGCCTGAAAAAGAAGAGGTGATGGCAGAAATTATTGCCTGGATAAAGTCTAGGAGTAAATAATACTAATTCTGTTTTAGAATTTCGCATATTTTCAAGTTTATAAAAGCAATTACTTCGTTAGAAATACTCATGATCGCTAAGGCTATCCTTACGTTTTCTGCCTTGTACTTGATTTAACCCGAAATATGCATTAATACCAATTCTGTTTTAGAATTTCGCATATTTTCAAGTTT
>CALBVQ010000232.1 GCA_937969485.1 uncultured Saprospiraceae bacterium
TGACGAAAACCTAATGCATAATTCGGGTTTAATAATTCTTGAAAATAAAGTGAAACCTTAAAACAGAATTGGTATTAATGCATATTTGGGCTTTGAGTCGATATAAGTGAGGAAGTAAAACTTGATGTTTTGAAGGTAACCAATCCAAGAAATATTCGTTATCGCGAGAAAATACGCAACATTCTAGATATCAAATGGTGCGAAAGAGACCAAATTATTGCAGCTATCACCGTCCCCAAAAAAAAGAGCCGATAAATATTGATTCTATCGGCTCTTCGTCTGATTAATACACACTCAACTTTGTGTGGTGATATTAATATATAATGGTTTCAGATCGCTACTAAATCATGTCCTTTGGTCTAACCCACTGATCAAATTCAGAACTGGTCAAGTACTTTAATGCAAGAGCAGCCTCCTTCAGTGTAGTTCCTTCTTTATAAGCTTTTTTAGCTATCTCGGCAGCCTTATCATATCCTATCTTGGTATTCAAAGCGGTCACTAGCATCAATGAATTATTGAGATTCATCGTGATTCTTTCGTGATTAGCTTCTATTCCAGCTGCACAATTATCATTGAAACTTTCGCATGCATCTCCTATTAACTGAGCAGACATAAGGAAATTGAAAATCATCATTGGTTTGAATACGTTCAATTCAAATTGACCGCTCATCCCTCCAATATTGATCGCCACATCGTTCCCCATTACCTGAGCCATCGCCATTGTAAGTGCTTCGGATTGTGTAGGATTTACTTTTCCTGGCATAATTGAAGAACCCGGTTCGTTAGCTGGGATTATGATTTCTCCGATTCCACACCTTGGCCCTGAACTCAACATTCTAATATCGTTCCCAATTTTCATCAAGGACACAGCAACTGTTTTCAGCGCTCCGTGAGACTCTACAATTGCATCGTGCGCAGCTAAACCTTCAAACTTGTTTTTGCCTGTTATGAAAGGCAGGCCAGTGATACTCGCTATTTCCTTAGCTACATTTTTTGAATATCCTTTTGGCGTATTTAGTCCTGTTCCTACTGCCGTTCCTCCCAGTGCAAGTTCACTTAAATGCTTTAATGTGTTTTTTATAGCAACTATTCCATGATCTAGTTGACTCACATATCCAGAAAATTCTTGCCCTAGCGTTAATGGAGTTGCATCCATAAAATGGGTTCTACCTATCTTCACCACATTCTTAAATGCCTTTGATTTTGACGCAAGTGTATCTCTTAATTTTTCAATTCCAGGGATCGTGCATTCCATCAACTTTTTGTATGCTGCAATATGCATCGCTGTAGGGAACGTGTCATTAGATGATTGGGACTTATTTACATCATCATTTGGGTGAAGCGCTTTCTTCGCATCATCGAGCTTTCCTCCTTGAACCACATGACCTCTATTGGCAATTACTTCATTAACGTTCATGTTTGATTGCGTGCCTGATCCAGTCTGCCACACTACGAGTGGAAACTGATCATCGAGCTTCCCATCTCTAATTTCCTTACACACCTTTTCTATCAACTTCGCCTTCTTTTTTTGAAGCCCACCAGCTTCAGCATTTACTCTAGCTGCAGCGGTTTTCAGAATAGCGAAGGCTTCTATTATTTCTTTTGGCATCTTCTCGTTTCCAATCTTGAAATTCTGACTAGATCGTTGCGTTTGTGCTGCCCAATACTTGTCTGCTGGGACATTGATATAACCTATACTGTCTTTTTCTTTTCTGAATTTTGCCATTGTACTTTTTTTGCACAAAGGTATGTGTTTACAAAGAATAAATAAATATGCTTTCTACTATAAGTCTGAAAGAAGGTTCCACACATCTACAGCACCTTCCTCGATCATTTTTTCGTGCTTTTTTAGATTTTTTTGGACAGCTGGATCTTGCAGGAATTTTTTATAAATTGCTTGTTTGAGCTGATCGTCATACCATTGGCCTACTTGTAATTTCCTCGATTTGTTTATGCTATTTTCTCGATTAAAATAGTCCTTGTATTTATTAATCTCCTCCCAAAGTTTTTCGATTCCCTGTCTTTCTAAGCTTGATATAGCAATTGTAGGGATTGACTTATTCTGATATTTCCCCTTCAATATGTGTAGAGCATTTTTATATGCACTAGCTGACTGCTTAGCAACGGTTTCTCGATCACCATCGGCTTTCGTCACAACCACCATATCTGCTAGTTCTACGATTCCTCGTTTGATTCCTTGAATTTCATCACCTGATCCCGGTAGAACTAGAAGAATAAACAAGTCAACCATTTTCGACACCATTGTTTCACTTTGTCCTACTCCTACTGTTTCTATAAGGATGTGATTATATCCAGCGGCCTCACATAGTAACATTACTTCTCTTGTTTTACTGCTTACTCCACCAAGGAAATTTTTGCTTGGAGAGGGTCTTACAAAGACATTGTCCATCATACCTATTGATTCCATCCTTGTCTTATCACCTAGAATACTTCCTTTACTATCTTCGGAAGATGGATCAATTGTAAGTACTGCAAATTTTTCTTCTTTATTCTCGCTGATTAGCGCTTCGATAATTGTGCTCTTTCCTACTCCTGGTGATCCAGATATTGCTATTCTCCATGAAGGATTTTTGACATAGTCTGGCTTAATTAGATTAAAGAGCTGAGTTGCTTTTACTTCATCTTTGGAGGAATTACTTTCTACCAATGTGATACCTTGGGCAAGTGCGCTAGTTTCTCCTGCGAGTATCCGCTGTGCAAGAGTGGAAACCGAAGTCTCATTTTGGGCGAAAGCCCCTTTTTTCAAATGTGGATTAATGTTCTTATCAGCCACCAATTTCTATTTTAACATCAAATTTTGTAAAATTTCTTAACAGTTCTGTATACTTATCATAATGTTTATTTAAACGACATAAAATTTTGTGCATTAAGTCCTTTTCGCAACGATATTAGTAAAACGAAACAAAATCCATATATCAAATACTTGTCGTGATTGAGATTGCCTGAAATTTCAATTATGATTGGTATACTAACTATTAAAAGTTTTGATTATGAAAAATACAACATTATTAATTATTGCATTGTTTGCTGCCAGTTTTGCCACGTCTTGCGAGTCCAATATTGATGAAAAGGCAATAGAAGTTGCAGGTATTTATGACGCGAATGTAGTTAACGGATACTATAATTTTGACTTGAGCATCTCCATGGACGGGTATGACAATGTGCTAATCGAAGCCCTTTTCGATGACTACAATTTTGGAATAATTCGTGCTGATTTAGATGATACAAATAGTGGTCTTATTGATTTTGACATTAGATCCCAAGATATTTATAGCGGAGCGAGAATTCGTGGTGATGGAGAGTACATTGATGGCTTCTTACAGCTAGATTATACGATAGACTGGGGAAATGAAACTATAAAATACAGAATTGTTGCTGAACGATTTTGACCAGCTAAAAATATACCGATCCATTGAAAACCAAGGTTACCTACCAAATTTCCTTAACGAACGCCATCTTAAAACTAGTAGGACCGGAATGATCACCATTAGAAATAATGACTCTCTCGATCATTGCCGGTCTCTTTTATTTAACGAGAAATTCCTTCCCATATTTTGTGCGAAATAACATTTGTGATCTCGTTCACCTGAAATGCCCCGCTATAGGCTGACCTCGATTGGTGAAGTACTGCCTCCTCTTTAAGTAAATGATGAATGTTTCGACTTATTCGATGATGGAACGAAGCCCTTTCTTCCGAAGCGGGCGCAATACAGATCGCATCGTAACTAGCAAGTGCTGCATTGAGGGCTTTCGATCCTAGATCAATGTAGCTTCTTTCCAACGTCTCGTCGGTGTCGATCTCACAGTACGCATGCATTTTTACACATCTTTCCTCCATCGAAAAACCTCTGCAAATGTTGCGTGAAATAATATCAATTGTGTCAGCAATGGCAAGTTCAGAGATCATTTTTGCCGATATTTTTCGGTCGATTCTTAAGGAATCGAAAAATGAATTTCTTTCTTCAATTGAAGGGGATTGATCTAGCAGAGCTACTATAGCTTTGAAATGGTTAGTCAATTGCTCAACAAATTCAACTGCATTGCTGCGAAAAATTGTCGATCTGTCTTTGATTGCCGGGTCTTTCACTACTGCCTTTAGCTGTTCAACTAATTCTTCTTTTTTGAGATGAGCCTCATCCGTGACTATAAACGTTAGTTTGATATAGTCAAATATCACTTCTTCAAGCAGCTTCTTCCAATTGTTCTTAGCGGTGTCAACGTAGATTTCAACCGTATTAATTCCCCCTACTAAGTCCTCAAGTAGAATGGTATTGTCCAGCGTTGAGCTGCGGTAAACTTGTTTGTTTTTCCAATCTTTTTCTATTCTGTTGCCTCCTGTTTTGTGGGGCTTTCGCCCAAAAAAAGGGTCAATAGAAATTGAAGGAGTTATAGCCACATTGAAGTCAGAGAGGTCTTCTTTCTTAAGCTCTTTCTTAATCTTTTCTATCCATTGGCTATGACTAACTGCAGTGAAACTCATCTAGATCATTTTTTTGAATCGTGGTCTTTTCGGTGCTACATCACCAAGTCTTTCTTTTTTAGCAGCCTCGTAATCCGAGAAGTTACCTTCATAGAATACAATTTGAGAATCATCTTCGTAAGCTAGGATGTGCGTTGCTAGTCTATCAATAAACCATCTATCATGAGAAATAACAAGTACGCAACCAGCAAAATTTTCGATCGCTTCCTCAAGTGCTCTTAGAGTATTTACATCTATATCGTTGGTGGGCTCATCTAATAGAAGCACATTTCCTCCACTCTTAAGTGTCATTGCTAAATGTACTCTGTTTCTTTCTCCACCCGACAATACAGCTAGTTTTTTCTGTTGGTCACCTCCTGCAAAATTGAATCTAGATAAATATGCTCTTGCATTGAGTTCTTTATTGCCTACAGTGATAATCTCATTGCCTTCACCTATTATTTCAAATATGGTTTTCTCCGGAAGTAAATCCTTGTGAGATTGATCTACATATGCGATATCGACAGTTTCTCCTATTTCGATTGTTCCAGAATCTGGTTGCTCTTGTCCCATAATCATGCGAAATAGGGTAGATTTTCCTACACCGTTTGGTCCCACAATACCTACTATTGCGTTTTTAGGGATCGAAGCACTAAAGTTATCAATAAGTATTCTGTCGCCATAACCCTTTGTAACTCCATTGATCTCGATTACTTTGTCACCAAGTCTTTGGCCTGTAGGAATGAATAATTCAAGATTAGATTCTCTTTCTTTGGATTCAGCATTCGCCATCTTATCGTAGGCATTCAATCTCGCTTTACCTTTGGATTGTCTAGCTTTTTGAGACATTCTAATCCAGTCAAGTTCTCTACTTAATGCCTTTTTTCGTTTAGATTCAGTTTTCTCTTCCTGCTCCATTCTCTTGGTCTTCTGCTCTAACCAACTGCTGTAATTTCCTTGATAAGGAATTCCTTCTCCTCTATCAAGTTCAAGAATCCATCCTGCGACGTTGTCTAAGAAGTACCTATCGTGAGTTACAGCTATTACCGTTCCAGGGAAAGTATCTAAGTATTGTTCAAGCCAGTGTACACTTTCAGCATCTAAGTGATTGGTTGGCTCATCTAAAAGAAGAATGTCTGGCTTGCTTAAAAGTAGACGGCATAATGCAACTCTTCTTCTTTCTCCACCAGAAAGGACATCAACCTTAGCATCTTCGGGTGGACAGCGCAGAGACTCCATCGCAGTGTTCAAGCGATGATCAAGTTCCCACGCGTTATGATGATCCATTAACTCCATTAGCTGACCTTGACGCTCGATGGTTTTAGCCATCTCATCATCACTCATTGGTTCAGAGAATTTTAGGTTGATCTCATCATACTCTTTCATGATGTCAACAACATCTTGGACTCCTTCCTCCACAATTTCTCTAACAGTTTTATTATCGTCAAGCTCTGGTTCTTGAGCGAGGTAACCTATTTTATACTCTCCGTCAAAAAATACTTTACCCTGAAAGTTGGTGTCAAGACCAGCTATTATTTTCAGAAGAGAAGACTTTCCTGATCCGTTTAGACCTAAAACCCCTATTTTGGCCCCGTAAAAGAAGGATAGCCAGATGTTCTTTAGCACCTGTTTTTGAGGAGGGAAGGTTTTCGTGACACCCTCCATGGCGAATATTACTTTTTTATCTACAGACATATTTTTTATTTCATTTTCATAAAGTGCCCAAATTTAGCTAAATATAATCTGTTCGATGGGAATTTATTTCAATCTTAATTTTACATTTGCCTAGCCTAATAAGATGTATGGATCGAATCAAGAAGTTGTGGAAGAAGTATAATTCTACCCTTATTTTTATTTTATGGTTTGGAATTGCCGCTGGAATAATTACTCTAGCCCTATTCTTATTTGTCTCAAGTAAGGATATTCCTTCGTTTAGTGAATTAGAAAACCCTGAGTACGATGCTGCATCGGTAATTTATTCTGATCAGAATGAAATATTTGGGACGTACTATATCGAAAATAGACTTCCGGTGGAATTTCAGGACCTACCTACAGTAATGGTCGATGCTCTTCTTTCTACTGAGGATGCAAGATTTTATAAACATTCAGGTGTCGATTTTCGTGCATTGGGAAGAGTAGCAGTAAAAACGGTTCTTCTTGGACAAGATTCAGGTGGGGGAGGAAGTACGATCAGTCAACAATTAGCAAAATTGCTATTTAAGAGACCTAACCTGAGAGGCAAGAACAGTATCATAAAAATAATTACCCTTGTTCAGGTGAAATTCAAAGAATGGCTCACAGCTATTCGATTAGAGAAGCAATACACTAAGGAAGAAATTATCGCGATGTACCTTAATAAGTTCGAATTTATTAATGGTGCTCACGGAGTTTATGCAGCAGCTGATACCTATTTCGGGAAGAGTCTAGATTCGTTGTCAATCGAGGAAAATGCCGTTTTAGTAGGGATGCTAAAAAATCCTTCGCTATATAACCCTGTAAGGTTTCCTGAAAAGGCTTTGAAGAGAAGAAATGTCGTTTTAAAGCAGATGGAACGCTACGCTAAAATTTCCACTGAGGCATATGACTCTCTAAAAGTTATTCCACTTGACATGACGGCCTTTAGTCGTGAATCTCAGTCGGCCGGAATTGCCCCGTATTTCAGATCAGAAATGACGAAGTGGTTAAAGAATCTACTAAAGCAGGAGGATTATAAAAAGCCGAATGGTGAAGAATATAATATCTATACAGATGGGCTGAAAATCTATACCACGATTAATCTACAGTATCAGGCTAAGGCTGAAGAGGCGGTTGCAGAACATATGGCAGGGCTTCAAGAGAGATATTTCAAGCGATGGAAAAATATGAATATCTTCACTTATGATACAGAGGACAATCAAGAAGAAATAAGAAGAGAAGCTTTTGACCGACGAATCAGGAATTCAGAAAGATATAAAGGGATTTATTTCTCAATTATGGGAGAATCTTTAGATGAATTGAAAAGAACATATCCTGATATTAGAGTTGGTCCACTTATGATCAGGTCTATGGTTCAAGTCGAAGATCCCGACAAGGACCTAAAGAAATTAGTTAGAAAGACTGTGGTCAATTCCAGTGAGATTCCATTTTTGAAAAAGGTACTTAAATCCGACGTGTTCAAAAAGGTAAAAAGAAAATACGCTGAGTTTGATGCTGAATATGAGAAGCAGTTCGATACGGAGATAGAAATGATGGTGTTTGCATTTAACGAAGAAGGCGAAGAGTTGCGCACAATGACACCTCGAGATAGTGTACTGTATCATTACCAGCATCTTCAGGCAGGAATGGTCTCAATGGAGCCTGGAACAGGTTATGTAAAAACTTGGGTAGGCGGGGTAGGTCATAAATACTTCAAATATGACCATGTCAATTCAAGACGTCAGGTAGGATCTACAATTAAACCATTTGTCTATGCATCTGCTATTGCATTTGGTAATATTTCTCCTTGTACAACATACGAAGATATACAGTACACAATAGCGCCAGGAGATGCATTGTTTGATTTACAAGATGAATGGTCACCTGCAAATGCTAACGAAACGTTCACAGGGAATCCGTACAATTTGTATCAAGGCTTATTATATTCGAAGAACTCTATCTCCGTGAAGTTGGTAAAGGAAATGGGGTCTGTTAGTTTAATTAGGGATTTACTAGATAATGCAGGAATTGATAAAGAGAAGTTACACCCCAATGGAGAACCAATAGTACCATATGTGCCTTCAATATGCCTTGGGGCACTTGATCTTACGGTTATGGAAATGGTTGGTGCTTATGGAGTATGGCCAAATAAAGGTGAATATGTCGAGCCAGTATTTGTGACTCGAATTGAAGATAAGAACGGGAAGAATATATACACAGCTGTACCGAAGCGTAAAATGGCACTTAATCCAACCTATAATGCTGTAATGGTAGATATGTTAAGGAATAATGTGGGAGGGAAATTTGGGCTTGGAGTAGAAAGTGATGTTGGAGGTAAAACAGGAACAACTAATGATTATGCCGATGGCTGGTTTATGGGGATTACTCCCAAATTGGTTGTAGGTACATGGGTAGGAGGAGATGACAAGTGGATCCGGTTTTTTACTCTTGATGAAGGTCAAGGATTTGTGATGGCAAGGCCAATTTTCAAAAAATTTATATCTAAATTGGAAGCGGATAAGTCAATTGAATTTGACACTGACGTAAGATTCCCTGAACCAACCGGAATGGTTTGGAATTTGATAGATTGTACTAAATATAAGGACGTTAAACCTGACGAAGAAGCAGCTCTGCGACAGCAGAACGAAGAAGTATTATTTGATGAAGAAGAATTTGATGAAGAGTTTGATGATGAATTTTAATAAAGTAGAATACAGGAAAATACCATTTATTACCTTGCTGCTTTTTTGCGTGCTAGGTGTGTTTTCGTGCGTGCCCCCGTCAGATGAGATTACAGTGAATTCAGCTGAGCAAGATTTTTCTAATCCAGTAGCTCAAACTGTTTATAGGCTTCAACAAGAACAGAATGTAGATAGTCTTTTGTACTATATTGAAAGTGAAGACCCTATGGCTCGATTCTGTGCCACTAGAGCGTTTGGTTCATTGCAAGATAAGGCTTGTATTCCTTCAATAAGGAAAATGCTAAAAGATACCATTTCTGCAATCAAAGCTGAGGCAGCTTATACTGCAGGACAACTACGAGACACTTCGTTGGTGGGCGAGGTGGTGGCAGCATTTGAAGCTGATATTGCGAATGAGGTAAATGATGAAGTAAATAAGAATGTACTTGAGGCGATTGGAAAAATAGGATCTGAAGTCCATTTGTCTTTCTTGTCCTCAAGTAAACCTTACCCGGTAGAATTTACCCTGTTAAATGAAGGAAAAGCACATGCATATTATCAATTTGCCTTACGTGGACTTGTAAATGACGATGCCACAGCTGAGATGGTCAAGTTTGCCACAGAGGAATATAGTGATGAAACAAGAGTAATTGCTGCGAACTATCTATTGAGGACCCAAGGCCTAGACCTGAAAGAGAATAAATTTCAATTACTTCAAGCTTTGTATAAAGAAGAAAATCCTCATGTGAGGATGGGATTATCGGCTGCTGTGGCTAAGACAGGTAGTTCTGAGATTATAGAACCATTTTTGGATCATCTAGATAAGGAGAAAGATTATAGGGTAGTTGTAAATGGAATAAGAAATCTAGGAGAATTCAACTATATTGAAATTGTTGATGCTGTGTTACAGTTCTTATCTCATGAAAATGAACACGTAGCAAAAGCTGCCATTGGTTATTTGAAGGCGAATGGCCAGTCAGCAGATGCCAGATTCTATTTGGATTATGTATCGAAGATAAAGAGTCCCACTGCGAAGATACAATTGCAGGGTGCAGTGCTATCCGTTTTTGATCAGTACTATGCTCGCTCAAGGGGGCGGATTGTTACTGATCTTGAAAAGCAATTTAATGAACAGGAAGACCCGTATATCAAAGCAGAAATAGTATCTGCTTTGGGTTCTAACCCATACAACTACGTAATTCTTGATAAGCTCGGACTACAAGATTCTTCAGTGATAGTGCAAAGCAAGGCTACAGAGGCCTTTGGGAATGTGTTGACAGGATATTTAAAGGACAAACCAAGAAGTACTCAAAGGTATTTGGCTCCTATTATTTTTAAATATTTGGCGAAAGCCATAAACTCTGGAGATGCAGGTGCGATATCAGCCGCAGCGTTCAGTCTTTCTCAATATGATCCACAATATTTGCAAAGAATTATGCCTGATACGCTTTTTACTAATGCGTTCAACAAGATGAACTACCCTGTGGATTTAGAGCCAATGAAATATTTAGCTGACGCTCATAACTTGTATTTTCCAGAGACTAAAATTTCTTTACCCGATACTGACTCAAGGAGAGCATATATTAATGATAAATTTAGCGAGTTTAGCTCAACCTATACAGCAGTGATCGAGACAGATGCAGGCGAAATTCAGGTAGAGTTGTTTTTAACTCATTCTCCTGAAACTGCCTTGAATTTCATAGACTTGGCCGAACAGAATTATTATGATGGTAAAGTATTTCATCGTGTTGTTAGTAATTTTGTAGTGCAAGCAGGATGTCCGAGAGGAGATGGTTATGGAAGTGAAGAGTTTACTATAAGAAGTGAGTTGTCTCCTATGAGATATCTCGATGAGGGTTACATCGGCATGGCTTCAGCGGGGAACCATACAGAGAGTACTCAGTGGTTTATTACGCATAGTCCTACCCCTCATTTAAGCGGTAGATACACGATTTTTGGTAAGGTTAAAGCAGGGATGGATCTTGTACATAGTATGGGAATTGGTACTCGAATCAATAATGTCAGTATTGTTGATATACCAAAATTGCAGTAAATCCATAGAGGATATATAGCTGCATACCAATAGCGTAAGCAAAGAGCAAATATAAAAAAGGCAGAGATTTCAAGATTGAAGATTTTTCTTGAAGCAGGCTTTAAAAAATAAAATAAATGAAGACAACTGGACTAACGGGAATCCACAAGGAACTTGGCGCTAAAATGGCAGGTTTTGCAGGCTATGAAATGCCTATTGTATACAGTACTATCAAGGAAGAACACATGGCAGTGAGAAATCATGCTGGGGTTTTCGATGTATCTCATATGGGAGAATTTATAGTTAGAGGTGTCGATGCGGAAGCGTTTTTACAGAAAATTAGTAGTAATAACGTAGCAAAACTAAAAATAGGCCAAGCCCAGTATAGTTGTATACCCAACACCTCCGGAGGTATTGTTGATGATTTCTTGCTTTATAAACTTGCCGACGCAGAGTATATGATGGTAGTAAATGCCGGAAATATTCAAAAGGACTGGGATTGGATTTCTCAATTTTTAGAAGGTGAAGTTGAATTAAGGAATATTTCAGATAAGGAAGGACTGCTTGCAGTTCAAGGACCTAAGGCAATCGAAATTTTGCAGTCTTTGACAACGGTGGATTTGTCTTCCATTCCCTTTTATCACTTTGCAGTGGGAACTTTTGCCGGGATTGAAGACGTGATCATTTCTGCTACTGGTTATACAGGTGCAGGAGGATTCGAGTTGTATGCAGATAATACGTACTTGATCGATCTATGGAATAAGGTTATGGAAGCTGGTAAGGATAAAGGATTAGTGCCAGCAGGGCTTGGTTGCAGAGATACTTTACGTTTGGAGATGGGATATTGCCTTTACGGTAACGACATTACTGATGATACCTCGCCTATAGAGGCAGGCCTAGGCTGGATTACTAAGACGAAGAAAGGAGTATTCAATTCTGTAGATATTTTCAAGGCACAACGATCTGAAGGTGTAGGTAGAAAATTAGTAGGGTTTAAAGTAGATGATCGACGTGTGCCTAGAAATGGCTACAAGATCTTGGTAGGAGAGCAGGAGGTTGGGTTTGTAACCTCAGGAACCTTGTCTCCATGTCTGGACATACCAATAGGAATGGGCTATGTTTCAAAAGCACATTCTGCAGTGGGGTCCGAGATTTTGATAGATACAGGAAGAAAGCAACTGAAGGGCGTAGTTTGCACTCTTCCATTTTATATTCAGGAGGAGTAATTATTTTGTGCTAAAGCCTTTATAAATTAAATAAAATTATTACTTTTGCGCTCCAATTAAAGAAGAAGTTCTTTGTCATGAAGCCACTAGACTCATTTACAATTCCCGTAAAAGGACTGGGGAATGGAATACATAACTTTGAATTCGAGCTTGATGCTCCATTTTTCAGAGCCATTAATGAAGAGAGTAAGTTGGATGCTACTCTGATTTCGAAGGTTTCCTTCGATAAGAGAGATTCAATGTATATTCTTGACATAATAGTTGAAGGAGAACACATCGCTGATTGTGATAGGTGTTTGAATGAAATTCCAGTACCGGTTGCAGGGGAGTATAAATTATACATCAAGCGCGGTATAGGTGAAGATGAAGCAGAGATTGTTTATTTAGAACAATTCGATGACCAAATCAACATCGCCAAGTATATATATGATTTTGCGATTTTGAGTTTGCCTTTCAAGAATGTAATTGAAGGTTGCGAGGAAATGGAGAAACCACCTTGTAATTTTGAAATGCTTAAGAAATGGGAGGAAAATAGTGTAGCTGACGATAAAGACGAAGAGGAGAAAGGTAATATGTGGGATCAATTGAGTAACCTGAAATTTGAATAATAATATTAAATAGATAATTATGGCGCATCCGAAGAGTCGTATATCCAAGCAAAGAAAAAGAAAGAGAAGAACGCACATTAAGGCGGTAGCTCCTCAAATAGCAACTTGCAAAACAACTGGAGAACCTCATATTTACCACAGATCTTACTGGGTAGATGGTAATATGTATTACAAGGGGCAAGTTGTAATCCAAGCGGAAGAGGAAGTTTTCGAGTAAATCGAAATCTGATCAAAGAAAAACAGAGCTCCTTAATCTAGATTTAGATTATGGGGCTTTTGTTATTTCTATTATCTTCACGTTATCAATACTAGTGCTGACAATTCAGCCAGCACTGTTGTAACTCTCTTAAAGCTTTGTTATGAAGACTACCATCACAACTAAAAATGCTCCCGCAGCAGTAGGCGCATACAATCAAGCAGCAATGCACGGTAATACTCTGTATGTGTCAGGTCAGATCGCACTTGATCCAGTTTCAGGTGAGTTGATCGATTCCTCTATTGAAGACGAGACTCATCAAGTAATGAAAAACCTTCAAGCAATCTTGCAGGCAGCTGATATGGACTTTTCAAATGTTCTTAAGTGCTCTGTTTTTGTGAATGATATGGAAATGTACGCCAGAGTAAATGCCGTATATGCTTCATACTTCGATCCAGAGACAGCTCCAGCTCGTGAACTTGTCGAAGTAGCAAATTTGCCTAAATATGTAAATGTTGAAATCAGCTGCATAGCTGGAAAATAAAAACCTATGTCTAAAACAGTTTTATCTTGTATTCAACCGACCGGCCACATGCATTACGGAAATTATTTCGGTGCTGTCAAAAATTGGGTAGACCTACAAGAACAGTATAAGTGCTATTATGGTGTTGTTGATTATCATGCAATGACCATGCCTTATGACGTCAAGAAACTGAGAAATAATGTCTGGGAATTAATATATAACCTTCTTGCAGTTGGAGTAAAGCCCGAAAATTTGTTTATTCAATCTCTTGTTCCTGAGCATGCGGAATTAGGTTGGATATTTAATTGTTTTTGTTCCGTTGGGCATCTTTCTAGAATGACACAATTCAAAGATAAGGGCAAAGACAGCGAAGAGAAGTCCAAGGATTCTTTTGTATCAGCAGGATTATTTGATTACCCTGTACTTCAAGCAGCGGATATTCTTATATACAAAGCCGATTATGTGCCAGTGGGCAAGGATCAGGATCAACACCTTGAGCTTTCTAGGGCTATTGCCCAAAGGTTTAACCATGTAGTAGGTAAGGAATATTTTACTATGCCAGACACGCTGCACAGCGAAACTCCAAAGATCTTTTCGACTGCTGATCCTTCCAAAAAAATGAGTAAGTCTGCAGGTGAAAAGCATTTTATTAATGTATTTGCTGACGAAGCAAGAATCAGAAAGCAGATCAAATCTGCCGTTACCGATCAAGGAGGAGAATCAGATGAAATGAGTGCTGGTGTATTAAATCTATTTACATTGTTAAAAACAGCGGGTAGAATTGATGACCATACTTCGTTGATGAATGATTACAACGCTGGAACTCTTAGATATTCGAATCTCAAGGACGCAACAGCGGAGGGACTTGTAGCGATGTCAGCAGCATTTACAGAGAAACGGAAAGAAATCACCGAGGATAAGCGAGCAATCAAATATCAGATTAAGCAGAGTTCTGCAGAAATTCGCAAAATAGCCCAAGAGACTTTGAAAGAAGTGAAGGAGCTTGTGGGCTTGATGAATGTGTAATACCAATTCTGTTTTATGGTTTTACTTTATTTTCAAGAATTATTAAATCAAGTACAAGGCAGAAAACGCAAGGACAGCCTTAGCTATCATGAGTATTTCCAACGAGTAATCGCTTTTATAAACTTGAAAATATGCGAAACTCTAAAACAGAATTGGTATAAGAGCGAAGCACATCAAGATGTAAAATATCGAAAAGGGCGGACACAGATGTGTTTGCCCTTTTTTGTGCTTTGAGTTGTGATGCTGCAATCCCACCTCCCTCCTTCGGGCACCTCCTCCAAACGAGAATAATACGAAAAGCTGGGATGTTGAAATTGCGTTTTGAAAGTGCAAATGGTGATGTGTGGTTTGCAGAATGAATGGGGAGATGTGGGATAGTCAAATGGGCGTTGTGAATTGCTGGATTTTACGTTTAGAATAACTCTATCATTCTATGTCCCTAAAACCCTCATTTGTATAGGCTTTTTCTACAGTATATTGAGTGAATTTCTTTAAGAACCGCCAAATTCATGTAGCTGGTTTAGAATTTCATAAATGGAATGAATCAATTTTTTGATTCATATTACCTAAGGAAAAGTGCCCATGTTTTGATTCGTTTTTTTTGGCAAGGGAAAAATGAACAAATAGAATGATTAAAGCATTGTGACTGTACCAACAGTAGATTGTGCAAATACCCCATGAACAACATTGATATTTAGGTAGGCTTTTAAGGTACACCGATAAGTTTGCCTCTACATTATCTTACAAGTGAACATTTCCTCCTCACCAATATACCCCTTCAATTCATCACCAATCGCAACTGGCCCAACACCCGCTGGCGTTCCAGTGTAAATCAAATCACCTTTTTGTAAGCTGAAATACTTCGAAATATGTACAATAAGTTTCGAGAAATCAAAGATCAGATCTCTCGTATTTCCGTTCTGCACTTCTTTGCCGTTCTGTGTTAAACTGAAGCCTATATTCCCATCTTCATCCGCGATATCTTCTAGGGCCACAAATTGCGAAATTACAGCACTGTTATCGAAGGACTTTGCAATTTCCCACGGATGCCCTTTCTCCTTGCATTTTGATTGAATATCTCTTGCAGTGAAATCAATCCCCAATCCTATCGAATCAATGTACGAGTCAGCAAATTTCCCTGCAATCATCTTTCCATTCTTCGCAATTTTCAGGACTAGCTCTACTTCATAATGCAGATTCTTGGTGAACTCTGGATAGTAGAAATCATCATTGTTTTTCAACAGAGCCGTTGGCGGTTTCATGAAAATCATGGGCTGTGAAGGCACCGGACTATTCATTTCCTTTGCGTGATCCGCATAATTTCTTCCAATACAGAAAATTTTCATTGTAGAGATGTTTTTACAAAAGTGCGTAAAATTGAAATACTGAAATTATCTGCGAATGTTTTTTTTAAGAAGTTTTCCTTTTTTGATATAATTTTCTATCATAAACCATGTCATAAACAATAGATAAACTCTTTACCATGTAGTCAAGTACTAGATCAATGTTCCTATTCCCATTTCTTAATGTATCACACACATATTGCCAGAGTAGAGGTTGATGAAAATTGTACTATTAAATTGGGTTGTCAGACCACGACCATACAACAGGAAGGTTAGCTCAGGATAAGACTGAGTCGACTGCTACATCTGAATGATGAATCAAAACGGATATTGGTCAACTCTAGAATGCTGGATGTACGGTTTTGATAAAAAGATCAAAAGTAATGAGCTCATCCCTCTTTCTTCGATAGTAAGCTTCTTATTAAAAGGCACCTACTTGATATCGGTAAATTCGGAAACAGTATTGGAAAAGTAATTTGTGTATATGCTGAAGAATCCATGGACAGGAGAGTGGTATTTTGCCGACAACCCGCTTGTGGTATTGTAGCCGAGGAGTGACTTAATATAGCAGAGCTTGGTTTTTGTGAAATTTGACCCTGCTGCTAAAATTTAGGTATTGCTGATCTTAAACCCGAATTATGCATTAGGTTTTCGTCATGATAGCTTTAAGCTACATTGTGAATTTGAAACTATAATGTTCTATTAAATAAATTGGGTCAAAATGGAAAGAGAATGGGATCTCAACAGTTCTTCTGAACCGCAGAATTGGTCACCATCACGGTGAGCATTAAAAGAGCCGGACGTTCCTATTATCGAAGCAGTTTGAGCTCGTAATAGATATCTTAATGCATATTTCGGGCTAAATCAGACTTCCATTCCCGATTGCCACGTATCCATCTACCGCCTCCTAATTCCCTACTACTCTGATTTATTTTTGGTACGATTTATGCTATAAATACCTTGTAAAGCTGTTTCTACATATATGTAAAAAGTATAATGTGTTGGCAATTTTACCCTTTCTTTTGAAATGTAAGACTGGTGGATTTTTATGAGCAAGGCGCGTAACGTGTTGACAACTAAATTTTAACACATTTAATATTTTCGCTCCTATTCACTCTTATTTATCAGTTACTTAAATAATAATCGTATGTATAAAGTACTTCTTACTAGTCTTTGTTTGCTCTTCGTTTTTTGGGCGAAAGCCCAACTTGTATGTGAATTAGCATATGAAATAGAAGAGCCGCAAAACTATTGTGGAGATTTCTCTTTCGAAGGGGCAGTTGCGTCAGAGCCTGCTACTTCGTGTAACCCTTCGATTGATGCCGAAAACCTTTGGTTTAAGTTCGTAGCAGATGGAGAAAATGTAGTTATCCACGCCACTCACGATAATGATTTTGATGTATTCTTCTCGATTATCCAATTTACAACGCTGGATTGCGATCCCTCGAAATTCGTCGAAATTACGTGCGGCCAAAATAGCCTAATACAAGGAGGTTTACTTGAAGAAGGTGTTGAGTATTACGTGATATTCGAAGTGGAAGGAAATCAGGGTGGAAATGCTGAATTATGTATTCACAGCCAGCATGATACGCCGCCTCCTGCGAATGATAAACCATGTGAAGCTACTGTTGTAGAACTAGGTGAATGTATTCTAGGGACGACCCAATATGCCGAAGTTGATCAGGATTCTTTCCCGTGTGGTGATCAATACACCCAAGATGTATGGTACACTTTTCAACTTACAGATGAACTTGCCTTCGGTGCGAAGGTGGATATTATTCCCGCTATAGATACGGCGGAATTTCAGGTTTCGTTGGTTGAATTTACCTTTGATACTTGCACTACAACATACCTTTCTCGAAGAATTGCCTGTACAGCGGACAGCAGCTTCTCACTCCAAAGTAATAACCTTGATGTGGGTATAGTTTACCATATTATCGTCGCCTCTCCGCCAGGAGGAGCTACCGATTTCGAATTATGTGTGGAACAATTTTTAGCTGTACAGCATACGGTTATGTGTTTTCCAGAAATCATTACAATAAATGGGGAATGTCAGGAGATTAATTTGTTTAATTCTCTATACACTTCGGATATGCCCGACTGTGATTACACGAATCGCCTACAATATTACCAGTTTGATTCAGGTGATGAACTGGAATCTGTGGACATAAGACTTGATTCATTGGGTGAGGAATCCAATGTGTTTTTAGGTTTTGGTTACCATGAAGGTAATACATGCTTGAATGATTTTATATGGCAAGAGCAGTTTTGTGGAGATGTGGCTGACGCCCAAATGTTGATAGAAGGCTTAATGCCCAATACCGAATACACTATCGTTGTGGGTAACAATTTCGGTTTTGCAGATCGTTTTGAATTGTGTGTCAATGGAAATTATCCAAATCCATTTTATAATGGTAGCGAGTGCACGGCTTACGAATTAACTCCTGACCAAAACTGTATCGGCGGAACTACTGCGGTAGGTGGCGTCGCAGAAGGCTCAATGTCTTGCAGTGAGACAGATACACAAACAGAGAATTGGTATAAAATCAAACATCGAGATTTCTCGAATCCTACCTTGCAATTCAATAATTTTAGTTCAGACGCTAATTACGAATTCATAATAGGCCACTTTCCGCAAGGATGTACAAATGCCCTTGTAGGAATTGATACATTCTGTATGAATGGTGATGGTTTTAGTTACGAAATTGATGTCGATGATAGCATAGAATTCGTTTACCTCACAGCTATTTTTCCCAATGATACAACATACAATTTTACAGTATGCATTAATTACGAAGATCCGCCAGTTACCTGTGAGAACAATGATTTTTGCCATGAGGCAATTGACATTGGTGAAATAAGTTCCAATCAAGAAACTTGCTTTGAGGCCTGTAGCTACAATGCAACTCGAGAGAATACAGTAATTCCTATCCTTAATCAGTATCCGTCAGTGTGGTACAACTTTGAGGTAAGTGAGGAAAGTACGGTGAAGCTTACTTTTGGCGAAGCCTACGATGCGAAATATTACGTGTCATTGGTTTCAAGTACTGATTGTAACACGTACATTGTTCATGATATCAAGTACGCTTTCGTCAATGATGAAAGTTTTATGCGGTTTAATGTGCCAGGTTCAGGTTCGTTCTTTTTTGTAGTAAGTTCTGTTGAAGAAAGAGGAGGGTATGTTGAACTATGCGCAATAAAAGAAATCGAAAACACGTGTGCAATTGACGATCAACTAAGAGTGAGTTCCGCTTCCATGGGATCTCCATTCTCAGGGCCATTTCAACCTGGTGAAGTTGTTTCCTTTTGCTATGATTTACCAGCCTATAGATCAGGTGAATTGTCGGATTGTCAATGGTTGCAGGGGATTGTGCCTTCATTCGGAAGTGGATGGGATGTTGCTTCTTTTGCAGAAGATGGAATGCCAGTTTTGACCTCTCCTATTAATTCGATTGATGATGAAGTCCACTGGGATTGGTTTGCTGATATCAATGCCAACGTCGCTAATAATAATATATTTCTAAGTTATAATCAGCAAGCTGAGCTTGATCTTTGTCACTCAACAGAAAATAATTGTCAAGGATCACCATTGGCCGTAGACGATCTACTTCCTCCTGGTTGGTTTGCTTATAAAGTTGAAAACGAACACCCTGAACAGTCGTACGGTGATGGACTTTCATGTGGTCAAACACATGGTCCTTGGCAAGTGTGCTTCCAGTTAATTGCGGGAGAAGGTGATCACTCTGTAACTTTATTTTCTTTTGCTGATGGTCTTATTGCCAACGATGCGATAATGAATGAATTCTGCTTGAATGATATACCTGAGACGCAGGTGTATTTCGTGGAGTGTCAAGAGCCAGCAGTGGATACTTCTATTGTTATTACCTCTTGCAGTGATGTCTCAATGTGGGGCTTCGAAGATAATGGAGGGCGATATTTT
>CALBVQ010000233.1 GCA_937969485.1 uncultured Saprospiraceae bacterium
CCTACAAACGGGATAGCTCTTAACTTAGACAAAGTCAATGCTCCTACGCCTGCTCTTTTCACTGGACGAGAACCTATATTCGTGTCTCCGTAATATGGTAAAGTACCCATATCTTGCAAATATTGCAAGAACTTAGGATGATGCTTGAAATTTACATACTTTTCCAGGCTAATGTCAGCTAGCTCTTGGAGAATTGCTCTGTCACCTGTTGACATCCCTTCCCTTACACCTTTAAAAACAGTATTCTCAACTCCGGCTGTTAGTAATTGCTCCATATTATATGTAGCTGAATTAATTGTCCCAAAATTCGAACTAATGGTCTGACCTTGAATGGTAAGTTGGACTTCTTTGTCTTCGATATTCTTACCAAGAGAAGCATAAAACTTATGGGTATTTCCGCCACCTCTTGCGGGAGGTCCTCCCCTTCCGTCGAAGAAAGCAACTTTTATCCCGTATTCTCTAGAAACGCGTGTGAGTTCTTCTTTGGCTTGGAAGATAGAATAGTTAGCACTTAGATAGCCTCCATCTTTCGTCCCATCCGAAAAACCTAGCATGATATCTTGACGATTTCCCCTGTTCGTCAAATGTTGACGATAATTCTCGTCAGTGTACAATAACTCCATTTCATCAGCTGCATTCCGCAGATCATCGATCGTTTCGAAAAGTGGCACAATATCCACATCCATATTATCATCTCGCATCCATCTAGCCATATGATAAGCCATCATCACATGTAGTGCATTCTGCGAATTACTGATGATATATCGATGACAAGAGCGTTTCCCATTTGTTTTTTGAATTTCTTCCATCATTGCAAACGAGTCATAAGTATCTCTTTGCACCTCTGTTTGAAATTCAGGAAAAATCAATTCGGCCTCAATATTCTCCAAGATATCCATTCGCTGCAGTTGGCTTGCATTCTCCCAACCCAGTTTTTTCTCATCTGGCCAACGATCCACGATGAGTTCGTATAAGCCCTCAATTTCTGAGCTATCTTGTCTAACATCAATAATTGCCAGATGAATCCCAAAAAGTTTAACCTTCGTAATCATCCTCGAGACTTCTTGTACAAACAATGATTCATGTCTAGCAACAAGTACTTTCCTAATCTCTCTCAGCTCATCAAGTAATTCTTCCGCTGTTTCATAAGCTTGTGAAACGTCATTAATACCGGAGTAGAGCTTTTTTTCAATAGCGGATATTAGATCATATACACCTGGAAAAGTTAGTCTTCGCTTAAGTTTACGAATATCCCTGAAGTACAAAATCAGAACGGTTCGTTTCAACTTGGCTGCAACTTTTTTCGTCGTATTAGTATCGACAAATGGATTACCATCTCTATCCCCACCAGGCCAGAAACCCATTTCAATAATATTTTCTTTTTCTAGGCTTACGCCCAAAGCGTGTAGTCTATTTTCTATTCTAAACACAACGTCGGAAATAGCTTCATAAAACACATTTTCCAGATACCAAACAAGAGAGGTAGCTTCATCGTAAGGAGTTGGCTTAGTCTTCTTAAGGAATGGCGTCTTACCTAGCTGCAATAGAAAATTATTGACTTCCGAAAGATCATTTTTTTGGATAGCCTGATTAAGGTCGGTAATAATACCAAGCACGCTACCAGGGTAAAATTGGGTAGGATGCGCAGTTAGCACGATACGTAAAGAAAAATCATTTAACTTGCTTTGGAGCTCTGACTCCACGCCTAAGTACTCTGCTCTTTCAAATATCCCCGCAAGTGTACCAGGGCCATCCATGTCGTGAACTTTAGTGTATGCTGCATCCTCCACAGAATCAAATAATACCACCTGTCTCTCAATAAACTGTATAAAATTAAAGAGCAGATCATTTTTTTCTTTGGACTTCAAGTCCGGGAAGTACTCGGTAAAAAATTCGGCAACAATATCTGATGGACTGAATCCTTTTTCAAACCCTTGCTCACAACTATCGGTTAGCAAAGGAAGATAGGTGCCTGTTTTATGAATATGGCCAAAGGGTAAAGTCAGAAAAAGAGAATTGTAAAGTTGGAATTTTAGTTTTACATGTTCTTGAAAAGATTTTGTCATATTGATTTGTGATTTATTATGATTTATCAGTGAGTTTAGAAAATTGTACAAGGAAGGGGTAACCGTTGATAACCTCACGAATATATCAATGTTCTCGTGATATATCAATATAAATGATGAATAATGAAAAATAGGTGAGATTCGAGGTGACTGAACAATAGTTCGAGATTTTAAAAATATAATGTTATTATTACACATCATACATAACTAAGAAATATGGCAAGTCACGAGAAAAAGACCAACAAAGCGCATGAAGAGAAGATAGTAGAAAATCAGGAGCTAAATATATGGGAAGCACTGATTCCTGTGATAGTTCTTATGCTACTATTAGCTTACAACATCTTTTTTAAGGATGGAGAGTGGTTTGGCGGATACTCTAATCATTATATTTTACTTGCAGGAGGATTGGTTGCAGCAGTTGTGGGTCTTTTTAACAAAACCAGTGCAGCAACCATGTTGACGGAAGTTCTAGATAACTTAAAAAGTGTGCTTTTGCCCATTGCAATACTATTTTTAGTAGGTGCTCTTACAGGTACTTGGCTATTTAGCGGAATTATTCCGGCGATGGTATATTATGGACTACAGGTACTTAATCCATCAATCTTCTTGCCCGCATCAGTAATAATTGCAATCATCATATCTCTTGCTACTGGCAGCTCTTGGACAACCTCGGCAACTGTTGGTATTGCGCTCATCGGCATAGGAACTGCGCTAGGTCTTCCAGGAGGAATGATCGCTGGTGCAGTTATATCGGGTGCGTACTTTGGAGACAAGATGTCTCCATTAAGTGACACAACAAATCTAGCACCTGCAATGGCTGGCACTGACTTGTTTACTCACATAAAATACATGACAATTACAACAGTACCTACCATTGTTGTGGCGCTTATTATATTTACTATTCTAAGTCTCACACGTGAAACGAGTGGGACGGCTGATGTCAGTGAGCTACTTACGGTGATGGATAACACATTTAATATTAATCCTTGGCTTTTTCTAGTTCCATTGGCTGTTGTAGTAATGATTGTACTAAAAGCAAAGCCATTACTTGCCTTGGGAACTGGAGTCGCATTGGCTGCAATATTTGCATTTATTTTCCAGAAAGACGTTGTTGCGGGATTGGATGCATCATGGAGCACAGCACTTTTCAACATGCTGTTTTTAGAAACTTCAATAACCACTGAAAATGCAACACTAAATGATCTATTTACAGCTAAGGGAATGCTAGGAATGCTTTGGACTGTACTGTTAATAGTAGCTGCGATGATCTTTGGGGGTATTATGGATGGTATTGGCGCCCTTGGTCGCATCACTAAAGCGTTATTATCAGTTGCTAAGTCAGTTTTTGGCTTGTTCGCGAGTACGGTATTTAGCTGTATTGGTTTGAATGTAGTTGCAAGTGATCAATATTTAGCATTGGTGATTCCGGGAAAGATGTTTAAGCAAGCATATGAAGATAAGGGTCTAGCTCCAGAAAATTTGAGTAGAACATTGGAAGATTCCGGAACGGTCACTTCGGTTTTAATACCTTGGAATACATGTGGTGCTTACCAGAGTGGAGTTCTTGGGGTGAGTGTAGCTGATTACTTCTTCTATGCTATTTTCAATTGGTTGAGCCCTATTGTCACCTTGATTGTAGCTGGATTTAGAATAAAAATAAGAGAGTTGGTGGTTAGGGAAGCGTAGAAATAAAAGATAGATCGCCTGCGGTAGAATAAGCTTGAGATTATTTTAGTGTCATAGAGCATACATCAGTACACATGGCCGAGGGTAGAAAGAAAGAATCAAGTAAATGCCAAGGACAATCAAAATAATGTCTTGCAACTTATGATACCAGTTAATTTGAAATTTCTGAAGAAATTATCCGAAACATCAAGTTTTGGTTCATTCTATGATCCGACTACAACATTGAAACTTTTGCTAAGGAAAAACCAGCGGTCATTCCTTGTGCTCATTACTTTCAGCCCGTACGTTTCCGCGTTTTACAGCTTTGAAGCACTGAGGTACTATAGTTTTCGAGACTTGTTCACTCATGCCTCGAACTCCTCATATTTATCAACACAACATTATGCGACATTCCAATCTTAAAATAGCCTTACTAGTTTTACTACTAAGCATATCAAGCATTCAATGCATAAATAGATCTCAGGTCGAATATGAATTATGGAACTTTGATTCAGTCCAATTTCCAAATGAACTTTACTTAATGCATACTGATGCTAAATTCGGAGAATTTGGAGGTGACAGCTATGTGATCAGAATTCACAGGGCCCAACGTAGTAAAAACTTGATAATTACCTATGTCGAATATGAAGGTCAAGCAGGTCCGCCAATGCCTCCAGACCCAAATTCACAGTGGCAAATCAAGGACCATACAGGCCAGCCAAAACTGTACGAAAAAAAAGGAGTCATTGCTGATGATGAATACCTAATTCTAATTTCAAATGCAATTAAGGAACTATTAGGAACTAAGGTAAATAACAATGAGGAGGCATTTCAGGTAGGTGTTGTAAATCTAGTAATATACAGTGATAGCACGGTAATCATAAAGGATTACCCTTCCACGAATTGGCACGCATTCCATCTACTGAAGGATAAGATAAAGAAAGAGTAAATGAAAATCATCTTTAATTCATTTTGCATTTACTTTGGGCGAAAGCCCAATGAAAAAAAGGTCTATTCGGACAGATTCATTCGCTGCAAGAACAAGTTTCGCTTTAATCCACTTTCGTAATGAATAGTGAGCATGTAAAGAGCTACAGGAATATTCTTAAGATTTATATTTTCAGACGGATCGCCTGATCGATACATCAATTCTCCATCCATAGAATGAAGTGTTAGCTCATCTACTCCATAAATATCATCGCAATTCATGAAGTCAAGAACTGGCACAGGGAACCTGAGTGTACCAAAGTCTGCTACCAGGTCACTTTCTGTAATATTTGTAATTTCCTCATATTCAAATGCAACTTCCGTAATGAAAGATTCTACTGAATACTGTGAATGGGCTATGGAAAGAGTCAAAATGAATACGAAGAGTGAAGACACTTTTCGGATCATAGGAATTGTTTACAGGTACAAATGTATTAAATATTTCAATAATACGTAATACATTGATTTGAAATTATTTAATAAAATTGTATTTCGATTTAGAAACCTTGTAAATAGGGCGTATTGAAGGATTCGGTGTAAAGGATTTTACGAGGAAGATGCCAATTTACCAAATCTGCTTGAAAACACCGAACTACAATAAGTATACTTTGATGCGGCATCGTCAAACAGAATTGATAAAATATGCAGAAAGGGGTGTCAACCTCTTTTTACTGGAGTAAGTGACACTCACATAACTATATGGCTGTTTTGCTTGAGATGTTGCACGATACCATAAAAACTTCTAAAATTTGTCAACAATCGGTGAATTCCCAACGGTCTTAGTCGACGGCAGATCTTGCGATTGATATAATTCCGAAGTCACGAGAATGAAACATAATGGAATCTTTCGAAGTGGTAATGTCCATTATTTCACCACCAATCTCAGGAAACTGCTTGATCAAAGTAAACTGGCTGCTAAGTGAAGTCAATTGTGGAAAAAATCCATCTTGTCTACCCCAGTTGGGATCAAACGCTGAACTATTTCCTGCGAACACGACTCGATCCTTCTCGACTGAGGCGATTGTGGTAATCGCGCCCTTTTGTAGATTATCTGGTAAAGGTTGAATTTCATAACTTCCATCCAGTTCAATGTAAGATGACCTTTGGTGATCCAGATCAATGGTCTCGTAGTTAGTGATCTTCAATTCCGAAAGGATCTGCCTCAAGTTGACATCAGCAAAAGACGCATGTGTAGAAAAGCTCTTCCTGATCATTGGAAACTTAGACAACAAGGTCTCGAAATTGTGATAGCTAAATAACTCTCCATCCTTGACATAAGCCATGATATATTCTGCTCTAGAATCTCGATTGATATCGGTAATGATCAGCTTCAAGTCCAAACTTCGCAGTCTATGGTTTAACCCCACATTCCCCAATAGTAACTTATCCCCACATAATTCGATAGTGTTCCACATCCCTACAGAATTACTTAATTCTTGCTTCCTAACTCCTTTTCCCTCGAAATAAAAAATTGTGATTGGCATCCAATGACCAACAACGACAAGATCTTTCTGACCATTGTTATCAAGATCCAGCCATTGTGCGTCTGTCACCGCTCCCATCACATCCAGCTCGGACGGGGCCAACATCCCCTTACCATTATTTATTAGCAACATCGACTTCTTACGTTCCTCCCCTTCAATAAAAGAATTACAAATTCCAACAAACAAATCCACATCTCCCTCTAAATCAAAATCATTTGCTTTAACTACCGAAGTCGTATAAGCGGCAGCGTCTGCTACTTGTGGGATCTGCATAAAACTGTCCTGTGTCGAAAGAAAAAGTCCATCCCGTAGTGCAATCAATGCATTATCCTGTGATCTCTTTCTTCCAAAATAAGCATCTTGGACACCATCGTTATTGAGATCAGTTACAACTCCACTTGTCACATCTGGTGAATCTAGCAGCCGTTCTACTAAACTGTATTCCAGCAACGAAGGGCTTTCCGCCTTGAAACCAATATGGCGTTTAGGTGGATTGGCATAATTGAATGTCAATAGCTTTTCTTTAGATTGATCGTTAATAAGTTGAAGTTTAGAGTCCTTACTGGATAAAGTATATGCTAAACTTCCTACTGAGGTCTTCGCGTTAGGAACTGGGTTGCTTAGTGTTAAATTGCAATCGGCCGACTTGCATGTAAATAATTGTGTAGAACCTGTTTGTTTATTGCCGTAAATCACCCTAATTGAATCTATATTACTATAGGATTCGGGGATCAAAAGTAGAGATTGATTGCAAGATTGAAAACCTGTTGCATTATTTGAATTCCAAGTAATCTTCCTGTCCTTAACAAATACATCTACTGTGGCTCCACCTTGATATTGAACTTGATTTCCTCCACTAACAGCCGTTGTCAGATAAATTCTAGTGTAATCTACAGGATCAGAATTATTTATTAAAAGTCCAGCTTTTGCATTTACATTATTCAAGATCAAGTCAAGATCACCGTCTCCATCTAAATCTCCTATGGCAGCACCCGTGGTCATATTTGCATTACCTATTTTGACTTCGGTGAACTTACCATCACTTTGGGCGTAAAGCCTATTTCTTTCAGCTCCAGAAGGCATGAGACTGATGAGCGTGCTATCGTCTAAATCCTTATTACTGTCTGACATGTAGTTGACGAAATCCATATCATTTGGTCTCTTGACGATTCCATTGGATATAAAGAGGTCGTTTTCTCCGTTTCCATCGAAGTCCGCTATTATGGGGCTCCACGACCAATCACTTGCATGTAAACCATAGTAGGCAGCTTGCTCAGAGAATCGAAAATGGGGACTTCCTGTATTGGATTGAAAAGCATTTCGAGGCGATTGGTGGTGATAACCATATGATCTTTTGAAATTATAAATCTCAATATTCTCCCATCCTCCTGATTTTTTAAAAACTTCTTCATTGTCAGGCATCATATCACATGAAAAGATATCAATAAGGCCATTGTTATCTAAATCCTGTGCAGCAACACCCATCGTAAAATTGCTCGTATGACCAAAAACCTGTTCGGCAACTTCCACGAAAGTTCCATCCTTCTGATTAATATACAAATAGTCATTTTCGTGAAAATCATTCCCTACATAGATATCTTGCCATCCATCTCTATTGAAATCTGCGGTCGTGATTCCCAACCCAAATCCAACTGGCGAAGAATATATATTAGCTTGCTCGTTTACATTTCTAAAGTAGCCGTTATCATTTTGAAATAGGACATCTCCAGCACGTGCGTCAGTACTTCCTCTAATCACAGTAGCCTGAGAAAAAACTCCAGGGTTTTTGATTGAGTGATTAAGAAGATAACAGTCAAGATCTCCATCGTTGTCATAATCAAAGAAGTTAGCTTGAGTTGAAAAGCCAGAAAAATCTAATCCATAGGCTTCTGCTTCGTCAATAAACGTTCCATCTTTCTGGTTGATATATAGGCTGTTCTGAGAGTGCAAGCCAAGATAATTTCCTACTCGACAAATATAAATATCGTTCCATCCATCTTGATTCACATCAGTTATCGTCACTCCAGTTGACCATAAACCAGCTGTATCAATACCTGAGCTATTTGTAACATCTGAAAACTTCAATTCACCCCTATTCAGGAAAATCTTATCACTTGCTTGATTACTAGTTAGAACAACATCAGGTAATTTGTCGTTATTAAGATCTCCAATTGCAACACCTCCCCCATTGTAGAAGTACAAGTAAGTAACAATATTTAATGAATCTGTTTCTCTAAGTATATTCTCAAAGTGCAAACCTGATTCGGAAGGATCTATCTCACTAAAAAGATAGTTGCTGGTCTCTTGCTTACAAGAAAACAAAAAAATCACCGCAGCAAGAATCAAGAACTGTATTTTCATTCTTTAGTTTTCGCTCTTGAAAATTATTGCGGAGTCGTTATTTCTGGACACAATGATATGCTGTTTATTCTGAATGTTTAATACATCAATATCTCTAATCTCTCCTTCGACAAACAGACCACTATTACTCGAATTCTCAAAATTAGCTTTACCATCTCCAAGCAGGACTATTCCTCTAGTCGCATCATAGCGTCCCATTTCAGGCTTTACTCCGTAAAGATTTCCTCCAGCTAAGATATCAAGATTTCCATCTCCATTTACATCAACCGATTCTATTGCATAAATAGGACTTTGCTGAGCAGCTGAATGTAAAGGCACCGCATTGAACTTCGTTCCATTTTCATTGATAAAAATCATGGATCGCATTTCTTTTGCTTCCAAAGTCAACATACTAGCTCGCTGTTCTTCGTCGAATATGTCTTCAATTGTCTGGTTTGCATAGTCAATATATTTCACGTACTTCTTCTTCAAGTAAGGCAGCTGCATTGCGATATCTTGCCTCAAAACCAAAGGGTATGATTTGTCATCCTCGAAACGACTGAGGATGTGTTCTACACTGCCATTCTTATCGAAGTCATTGACATACAACCGGACTGGCTTATCTTCGCTTGCTCTCAATCTTGAATTCAGTCCGTGATTTCCAAGTACTATATCATCGAAGCCGTCGTTATTAAAATCCCCTACTTCGATCGTATTCCACCAGCCTGATAGATCCTTATCAATAAATGCCAAAGATTGGTCTTGATACTTGTTGCCATCATAAATAAAAACCTTTGGCGAAAAATATTCTCCACACACTACGACATCCAAGTACTCATCGTTATTTAGATTGACAAAAGCCACATCATTAATCAGTCCTATTCTATCGAAGCCTTCCGCTTTTTCAGCTGTTACATCCTTGTAAATACCACCATCATTTTCAAGTAATATAGCTGAGCAAGGAACACCATAATTTTGGGGCTTGACCCCTTCTCCTATCAATAGATCCATATCGCCATCACCATCAAAATCACCAGAACTTACAGCCGAATTGGCGGAAAATCCTTGCGTCGGAAATCGCTTATCGTACGCTGAAAAATTACCTTTTCCATCATTGATATAGATACCGTCCTTTAGGTTGGATGAAGCAGCACCAAATTCAACACCTCCCCTTACTAAGTAAAGGTCTAGGTCTTGATCTCCATCGATATCAAAAAGCGCTAAATCAAGTTCTTCACCAGCCTTGCGCTTATCAAACGCACTACTAATTTGCTTACGAAAAGTACCATCCTTCCGCTGCATATAGACTTCAGGAAGCGAATTCGAGGAGGAGGCAAATACTACATCATCTACCTTGTCGCCATTTAGATCTCCGACTGCCATATGTGGGGCTTGAGTTGAACGCATATGGAATAACAATCGCTCTGAATCAAAATCCACGTATGTATTTTCTTGATGTTTGAAATCCAGTTGTGTAGCATCAGTGACGTCTCTAAATAAAGGTTTCGTTGCTCCTTTTTCGTAATTGTATTTGGGTTTCCCCAAAGGCCAATGCAGATTATGTCTCTTATTCGTTGCAAGCTGAAAAATTTCGTATTGTGCATCGGGCCAAATCACCTTGATGGAATCCACTTTATTTTGGCCTAAGCCAAAATGCATAATGTAATCCATGGTAGATTGAAACCCTTTGGTCGGCATGAATTCAGCATATTGAACTGATTGTCCAGCGTACAAATAGACCTTAGTTCCTATGGCCGATGTATTCTTGTTATCACTGCTAAAAGTGAATTGAACCCAATTATTATCCTCATTGCGATTCTCGTAGAAAAAAGGTGGCATATTTGCATTATTGACCACTAAATCTAGATCTCCATCAAGATCGAGATCACCATAAGCAGAACCGTTACTGTGCGAGGGTTCACCTAGCCCCCATTCAGCAGCAACATCTTCGAATTTCTCTCCCTGGCTATTCCTGTACATATAATTCTCGATTTTTTCACTTGGGATAGCGTCAATCAAGCTTTTGTAATTCACTTTATTATCCTTCACCATCGTTTGCACTACATCCTCGTCCGAAACATAATTCAAGAAATCAAGATCAGTAAGATCCTGCGCTGTTCCATTCGCTATATAAAGATCCTTCCATGTATCGTTATCAAAGTCCGCAATCAATGGTGCCCACGACCAGTCAGTAGCTTCAACTCCCATCGACCTGCCCATCTCTGCGAAAGTATGATCCGGTCGACTAACTTGAAGCATATTTCTAGTGAATTGATGGTAGTAATCACTCTCGAGATTGTATTGATATTTATCCCAGTTCTCGAAAGTAGTCTTCGTCTTCGCCCTCCTATCTTTTCCAGGTAACATTTCAGTTACAAATATATCTGGAAGCAAATCGTTATTAATATCAGCCATATCCGCACCCATAGAAGCAGCTGAAATAGAATTCATCCGATCAGGTAAATCCTCGCTAAAGGTCCCGTCCTTCTCATTTATGTAAATATAATCACGCTCAAAAAAATCATTACTAACATAAATATCAGGGTATCCATCCATATTAATATCTCCTACAGTTACACCCAATCCAAAACCAATCACACTTCCTAGTATCCCCGCTTCGGTACTTACATCGATAAATTTATCGCCCTCATTTCTTAACAATTTATCTCCACCTATCTCGTCTCTCGTATATCTTAGATTGTTCTTTAGATTGAATGAACCTATGGCTTGATATGAATTATTCAACAAGTACAAATCAAGGTCGCCATCAAGATCATAATCGAAAAATGCCGCATGGGTGGAATACCCTTTGTCATTGATTCCATATTCTTCGGCCATTTCCACAAAAGTCTCGTCTCCCTGATTGATATACAGTTCATTCTGCTTATTATCCCCATTGATATCTC
>CALBVQ010000234.1 GCA_937969485.1 uncultured Saprospiraceae bacterium
GTATTCACTTGATTTTACATTAATTAGGTATTTGTACTAACTAATACCGATATTGGAATAATGATGTCAGTAATAGCAGTGCAAGTTTATCAACTTTCGACGTTAGCTTGCTCGTAATCTTTTAACCCGAATTATATATACTTGGGGTTCACGTTCTATAACTCACAACATGAATAGGTCTAAAACTAATCAATGAATACAGTACATATTGTTCCTGCGAGTAAAGAAGATGTAGCATCGATAAAAAAGATTATAGATTCAAGTGAGCTTTTTCCTAGTGAGCTGATTGATGATATGATTGCATCGTATCTAGACAAAACAGCACCGCATGAAATCTGGCTGACTGCCAAACGAAAAGATATAGCAGTAGCAGTGGCATTTTGTGCTCCTGAACCAATGACTCAAGGCACGTATAATCTATACATGATTGCTGTAGAGAAGGAATTTAGACATAATGGAATAGGGTCTCAACTAATGTCTTTTATTGAAGAAAAACTTGCAACCGAAGGGGTTCGGCTCCTTATTGTAGAGACAGCAGGCACTGATCAATTAATTCTCACAAGAGATTTTTACGATAAGCTGAACTATGAGAGGGTTGGTTATATTCCCAATTTCTATTCGGAAGGAGAAGACAAGGTCATCTTTAGTAAAAGCTTAGTCTAGGATCTGTAGCTTTGCAAATCGAAGCATTATTCGACGTTCAGGGTTGTCAATTTGATCGAAGCGAATAGTTGCAATTCTATTATCTTTAGCTCCGTCCACAGCAACGACTTCACCCTCTCCAAACTTCAGATGTAGTACTTTCTGTCCTTCTGCAATAAGGTCATTCGAACTTGGTTTGAAATCTGCCGGATCAATATTTAGAACTGGTACTTTAACTTCTTTTAGTGGTCGATAATTACCTTTAATAGCAGCTCGGGCACGTCCAAAACCGGCAGTTGTATTTCCTACACTTATTATCGAATCGACATTATCTCCGCCAATTTCCTCCAAGAATCTACTCACATCATTGTACCGAACTTGTCCAAAGTGATATCTGCTGTTCGCATATGTCAGGGTAAGAAACTTTTCAGCTCTAGTGATCGCCACATAAAACAATCGTCTTTCCTCATCTAGTTGACGGGGATCACTGACTGAAAGGTAACTAGGGAATAAGTTTTCTTCCATGCCAACTACAAACACCGATTTGTATTCAAGTCCTTTGGCTGCATGTACGCTCATCAATGTAATGTGATCTACGTTATCTACGTCACTGTTATCCTGATCCGTCAATAAAGTAATATTTTGTAGATATGAAGCAAGAGATTTATTACTCACTGCATCAAGATCTTGACCTTCTTGTACTTCGTCGGAATCGATAAATTCCTGAATACCGTTCAGCAAAGAGGTGATATTTTCCACTCTACTCACTCCTTCAGGAGTTTTGTCTACTTGTAGTAAATCAAGTATTCCACTTTTCTTCGCGATGTAAGATGCCAAGGTGTAAGCGTCTTGAGTCTCTGCACGTTTGGTAAAATCTTGAATCATATTACCGAAAGATAACAGTGAATTCTTAGCTCTTTTACTGAGATTGACATGAGTCAATGCTTCCCACATGCTCACTTCATTCGCATCAGCCATATCCAACACTTTCTGAATAGAGGTGCTACCTAGTCCACGTTTAGGATAATTGATAATTCTTTTCATCGCCTCATTATCTCGGTAATTCACTGTAAGCCTTAAGTAAGCCACTAGATCTTTGACCTCTTTCCTTTGGTAGAAAGACAATCCACCGTAAATCTTGTATGCGATATTATTTCGACGCAAATGTTCTTCAAGCGTTCTAGACTGTGCGTTAGTTCTATATAGAATAGCGATATCACTGTTTTTTAAGTGATATCTATTTTTCTGCTCAATGATCAAAGAAGCAACCTTTCTACTTTCTTCAGTATCAGAAAGACATTTCTCAATTTTGATCTTTTCTCCTTCGTTATGACTTGTCCAAATCTTCTTTTGAATCTGATTTTTATTATATGAAATTACATCGTTTGCCGCCTGAACGATATAGTTAGTAGATCTATAATTCTGTTCGAGCTTGAATGTTTGAAGAGTAGGATAGTCTTGCTCGAATTTCAATATATTCTCTATGGTTGCTCCACGGAAAGAGTAGATACTTTGCGCATCATCTCCTACAATATTGATGTTATGAGGTGATCCATCATAGTCAATAAATTGCTTGATGATCTGATATTGCAAGTAGTTGGTATCTTGAAACTCATCCACTAGAACATAGTCGAATTTCTCTTGGTACTTTTCCTTGATGTTATCAAAATTCTCGTACAGCAGTCTGAACATCTGTAGAAGTAAATCATCAAAATCCATGGCACCAGCGCGCATCAATTCCTGCGAATACATACTGTAAATATTTTGGACCATTGGTCTCCTGTTCATTCTATCTTGATTGACCAGTTCTGTATTCGCAGCGTATAGTTTGGGGGTAATTAAGTTACTTTTCGCCATTGAAATTCTAGAGCGAATTGCAGAAACCTGATACACTTTGGGCTCAAGCCCAAGCTTTTTTATTATTCCTCGGATAACACTCTTGGTATCGTCAGTATCGTAAATCGTAAAATCATTAGGATACCCTATATTATGAGCATCGTAACGCAAGAATCTAGCAAAAACAGAGTGAAATGTCCCAGCGATCACACGCTTTGCTGCTGCGCCTACGACTCGCTCTATTCTGTCTTTCATTTCACGCGCGGCCTTGTTTGTAAAGGTCAATGCGAGGATTCTATGTGGCGGAATACCTTGTTGGATTAAGTAGGCAATTCGGTAGGTAAGTACTCTTGTTTTACCCGATCCAGGTCCTGCGATAACCATTTTAGGACCACTACCAGATGTCACTGCTAATCTTTGAATATCATTTAATTCATCAAGATAACTCTTATGATTTACTACTTTCTTCTCCATATCTTGTAATGCAGTTCAGATTTTTCAGAATTGTGATGGCAATGCGAGTAAGTGTCGAACCGTGTGCTTTCTAGTAATTCTCCTGACGAATCCAGGGTGACGATATTAAGGCCTCTGTAATTCACGGCAAGATTTTCATCCCCAACAAAGATACGCGCCTCATTCCCATTTTCCACATCTGCTGAGTAGATTTCTACAAGTTTTTTCTGTCTTCCATCGTCCTGATCAAAGTAAAGCAAAGTATCGATTGTAACTTTTCCGTTATCCTGTGAATTGCCAAATTTTTCTGCTAGTAGTTCTCCATCCTTGAAGATTCCCACGTATGCCTCAGTGTAAGCCAGTTCGGCAGCTCGACTACCTGTAACATTAAAAAAAGAAATAATCTCAGAGCATGTGTGGAGTTTCCGGCTTGCTTCGTTCTTAACCGAAATAAGTAGGTATGCCCCTTGGTTTCTTTGGGCGAAAGCCCCAAACTCTTCTGTAGTAACATGTACAGAATCTGGGGTAAAGCTTGAAATTGTTCGCTCTCGATCAGCTAAAAATCTAGAATTATGAGGCACAAAAGCATAGTACTCATTAGCTTCTAGAATTTCATGAGATCCAAGATTTATAAGGTTATGAAAATCCTCCAAGTATTTTCCACTTGTGACAATCGTAGTAGAATCAAGAAATTGCGGATAATTGGATAGTGTGTCCTTCAAGCCTTGACGGTATTTCTTTCTAAGTGCCAAATCAAAACGCGCCAAGTGTCCACTGTTAAAAGTAAGCTTATTTTTTACCGCTATTTCTGCGAACGCCATATCGTCACAGTACTTCTTGTAGTTCCTAGTGTGCGGAGGATACATGATAAATTTATCAGACATAGCAATTACATCTTCCCAAAACTCCGCTTGAAAACCCTTAATAATTTGGCGAGGCTCAGAAATGTAAGTATCAGGTTTTATTTGAGGCCAAAAATCTATTACCGTGACAAGTAGCATGGCAAAAAGCCAAATGTATTTATAAGTGTTTTTGATTCGTGAGGTGCTGATCAGCACTAAAATTCCAGAAAGGAGGAGATAGTGAATCAACCATACGTATCTCCCACTGCCTCTTAGAATCGAAGCGATTTCCATTAATGAAGGAGGTAACTGATAATGCCATATCAACTGATCATTTAAAGTAATCTGATTCGAGAGGGAAAAAATAAACATAGCTATTGCTAAGATCAGGATAGGAAGAAACCTCATATTCCATTTCGGTATTTTTAGTAAATTCTTATACCATAGAAATGGAAAGAACAACATAGAAACCAGTACTCCCAGTCCAAGATAAGCCACACCTTCAAATTGAGTTTCGTGATATCTAGGTAAAGGAGGTAAAATTCCTCCTTCTGTTTTAGCTGTAAAAAAAGTATTCAAATTAGCAGAAAAGACACCAAATCCTTCCGCTTTCGCTTGTTCACTGTCCATGATATGATTGCCAATCAGGAGCCAAGCTATCACTATGACTACTATCATAAGCAACATGTTCAGGCCAACCCTAAGCCAGCTTTGTAAATTTACTAGCCCATGCTTGAAAAAATCGGCAAAAGCAATGGATATCGTAAAAACAATAAGATATGGATGTGTCCACACACTCGCAAAGACGAGTAATCCGTGCTTCCACCAAGATGACTTGGAATCGGAAGAGAAGTACAGGCATAACCCGGCTAATATCTGCCAATGCGCACATAAATTCATGTGGGCAATTCGATCGAGAAACGTGTAACTTATGACAAGCATGCATGAGCTTAACGCCAGCAACCACTCATTCCTTAGCCCTAAATTTTCCAACAATTTATAGGAAAAAACGGCTTGAAGAATATAACACAACAGCAACCATAAACCGAAATATTGAAATACCTCAGGTAGCACTCCACTTAACATTTTGGCGGGAACAGCCAACAGAGGGATCGCTCCAGTTAAGCCTATGCTGACAGTCTCCGGAAAACTATATCCTGCAAACAACCCGAGAGGAAAATGCCAGTCTGAATTTCTATAATAAGCCCAAGCCATGTAGTCTGGTGTACGATCACTTCCACTAGACATTAGCCATACATCATTCAGTGGATTCAATGCATCAATACCTATTTTACTCAAGAAAATAGCAAAAGCGAAAGCAATTGAAAATAATATGTATGGAATATGTTTTCCTCTGGTTTCCAGAACTATTGATTTTGTAATTCCTCCCAGTATTCAGCTGCTCTACGTGTATGAGGTATACAAATCGAGCCTCCTACTAAGTTGGCAATCGCAAAGATTTCATACAGTTCTTCCGTCGAAATTCCTTCTTCGTAAGCAGTCCCAAGATGGTACTTAATGCAATCATCACATCTCAATACCATTGAAGCGACTAAACCCAGCATTTCTTTTGTTTTTACAGAAAGGGCGCCTTCACCGTAAGTTTGGTGATCTAGACTAAAAAATCGCTTTAAACTCTTATTATCTTGAGCTAAAATGACCTTATTCATTTTCTCTCGATAGTCATTAAATTCCTTAATCTGCGACATACTTTTTTTTCTTGCAAAAATAGGAATATTGTAGGTAAGAAGTTTCATACTAAGTAGAGTTCGAGTTAAATTGCAGAATACAAATCGAAGAAAAAGAATATTGAGGGGAGCTAGCGAAAATTTCATATTCAAACTGTCCAATTCGTTTTTAACCCGAATTATGTGTTGGGTTTTAGTTATAAGAACTCAAACCCACATCATGCATTAGAAAATTTATTACCTCTTGAACTACCTGCGAAATATAGTGCTTGGCTAATTTTCAATCAATCACTGTAGCGATGCCATGCCTCATTCATAAAAACTTATCTTTCATTGAAAGTGCAAGTCTCATAACAAAGTGCTGATTAATAAATTAGGTTAAAATGCAAAGAGATGGGAGCACAACACTTCTTTTGAAGTGCAGACGTGGTCACAACGGCAAACTTAGGTAACAGGCTATAGTTAGATAAAATATAATATACTTCATTTCCTTTCAAGTTTCGCTGCCGTCATATCCTATGAATTGGTATTATGACACAAAAAAAGCAACCTAAAAACAGGTTGCTTTAACACTAGATATCTATCTAGGGGGGAATTATAATTCACAGTGTGTGATACAGATTGAATAATAATTTGGTAAATAAATTAAGTTTTATCCTACGTTACTCATCTTCGAAAATAGTTTATAGGGAACGGCTATGCATCCGCTTTCCTCCTTTACTATCATTGAATAATTCCTTAATTTTTTACCGCAATCATAAAATACAACCTGGATAAGAATTAATTGACATCACTTATTCACAATCGTTTTCAAGTTGATTCAATTTTCCTTGATTATTTACGTCAATTGTTACATTATCTTCATCAAGTAGCTGAATAGGAAAAACAAAAGACTTTATTTCTTCATCCTCGAGAAGTTGATCGAATTCGTCTTGATCATTAGCGGTAAAGGTTTCATTTGAAATTGCCTTTAGATCTACTGGATATACTAGGGTATAACATTCTTGTAAATTTTCAATAAACTCATTAAATTCTTCTTCCTCTTCATCACAGTCTTCAGTTAATTGAATCAACTCTTCCTCAGAAGTCACATCTATAGTTACATTATCTTCATCAAGTAATTGCAGTGGATATAGAAACGAATTTATGTCTTGATCCTCAATCAGCAAGTCTAATTCTTCTTGACTAGCCACTGTATAAGTTGTATTATCATCTGACAAAACATCTATAGGAAAGACAAACGAAAAGCACTCTTGAATGTCTTCAACAAACTCTTCAAAATCATCATCGCCGTCTTCCTCACAATTTTCAGCAAGCTCTTCTAAATCGTCGTTGTTCTCTACACTAGATGTTAATCCATCATTACTAACAACGTCAATAGGTAGTAACACTGCTTCGTAATCTTCGTTTTCGATTACTTCAACAAGTGAAATAGAATCAACAACTTCAATCGTGTCCGTTTCATTGTATACCTGAATAGGGAAAATTACAGAATAGCATTCTAACAGTTCTTCTAATTCTTCAAGGTTATCTTCAATATCTCCACCGCTATTTTCATCATCACAATCTTTAATTAGTTGCTTGAATTGTCCATTGTTATCAACTGTTGTATTCAAGCCATCAACATCTTGTAATGTTACTGGATAATCTATGCTCTTTATATCGTTATTTATCAAGGCGTCTGTCAGCTCCTCATCGTTATTGACTGTGATTTTGTCATTAGTCTTGGTTAAGAGGGTGTAAGGATACACAAGTGTGTAACATCCTGCTATGTCTTCAATAAAATCCTCTACAAAATCAGTATTTCCACCTTGATTGTTGTTTTTTGTTCCTTTGAATTTAATTACAGGCTTCAAAAAGTACTCTCCATTAACTTCAATAATTGATGTACACGCGAAAAAGTCTACTATAAAATCCGCACTTTCATCAAATTGATCAAGGTTAATGTTAACTTTTACAAGGCTGTCTCCTTTCAATTCCAAAGGAAACTCTTGTCCATCAACCACAATAGAGTTTGCATCGCCAAGTTCCAAATAGATAGATTCGATATCTTCCAATTCAACATTCCCTTCAGCTAGCAAGGTATCAACGCCATTGGTGAATTCTAGTAAGTTATACACGCCTACAGCTGTATTCAATTCAATTTTGAAACCGTCCATATCTTCTACAATGACGTTAACTATTTCAACATTTACTTCCTCAGCTTCAAAAGGACAGTCTGTCAAGTAGATCCCAAGCATCTTGTTAGCATCGTTAGGGTTTTTTGTCTCATCTACACAACTTGTGGCAAAAGCAACAAGCAATATCATACTTATAATAGAGAGTAATTTATTCATCATTAAAAATTTTATTAATATGTTTAATTCCATTTTGGTGTTTCGAATCACAAGCAAGGATGAAAGCCATCATGTTAACAAGAATCTAGGTTGTGATTTCAAACTAAAATGGTATAAGCTTATACGAGACTAGTTTATTGAAAGGTTGCAAAAAGAATAGAAATTTGTTTTTAGAGCAGGATAGCTGAATTAATTGTAAGATATCTTACAAACTAGAACAGGAATTCTGTATTTATTCCCCATTCATGGGGATGATTAATCTCTGAAGAGAGAACATTGTGCATATAGTAAGGTCTTAACGCAATTCTAGTCTTATTCATTGAATAATTAATCCCAGCAGAAACTCTATAAAATGCTGGATAATAATAATTCAGTGAGGTTGATTGCTGAATTTCGCTGTCCATATTATTTGCGAACACCTGATAGTCATGAGATTCCATCACATCCACTTTCGCAATTATTCCAGCAGTTAAATCAACACTAAATCTCTTCCTCTTGACTGGCCATAGAACCAATTCAATTCCCGAATTAAGCTGATGTACTGATTTGTTTATTGAAGTGACTTCAAGTCTCCTCGTATTAATATTTAGACTCTTTATTCTAAGGTCTTTGCTATTCACACGTGTTTCAAAGTTCAAATAACTATATCCTGCAAGAGCATTTATTGACATACGATTGGCCAACCTTGCTTGTAGTATAATTCCTAAATTAGCGCCATTACTTCTTCTTATGAATCTATGATTTAGAGTATTAGTCCCTGTGTAGAAACCGTAGGACATCCATCTCTCATTGGCATTCAAAGGAGTTGCTAGTTTTGCTGTGATTACACTAGCGCTAGGAACTACCGAGAAATCTACCTCGAAAAGACTACTATTTACAGTACTTATTTTAACTGATTGCAGCTTTGTAGTATTCACTTGCTCAGCTAATTCTCCACGATTTTTGCTCCTTTGAAGAATTTCTCCTCTATTAATGTCGTGCGAGGTATTTCCCCCAAAAGCATCTATTGCTGGGTTGATTGAGGAATTTCTTGACGAGTGTGATTCCTGCATAATTTCAAACTGGTCAAAAGTACTTACTTCTATCAGCTTTTCGCGATCTGCAGCAATTCTGGAAAAAACTTTGTCTCTGTTAGTAAGCTCAGCTTCAATTTTGCTAACATCACTATAGGTAACGATTAAACTCTCATTATTGACTTTATCAAACTTATTCTGTGCTCTTTCTTGTTCAATATTTACAGCTGACTGCGGAGTAAACTCCTGATTAGGATCTGTATTTTTAGTATCTACAGATTCAGCAATAAGGTCTTCTTGATCTAAAGCTGGAAATGCAGAAGTTGGACTAAAATTGATAAACCAACTTCCCACCACAATTAAGGCGGTAATAAATAATACAAGCAAAAACCATCTTCTATTTCTTTCCTTTCCCAAGCGTTCATCTTCAAACCTTGCCCATGCCGCTTTGGGATTAACAGGCTTTAACTGCCTTTCATATTGCTTCCTTATGTCCTTTTCAAAATTATCCATTTTCATGCTTATATTGACTGCTGTGCATTAGCATATGGTCCTTAATTATCTTCTTTGCCCTCGATAAACATGACTTGGATGTACCTTCTGCAATGTTTAGTTTCTCTGCGATTTCCTTATGCGAATAATCCTCAAATACATACATATTGAAAACTAGTCTATAATTTTCGGGCAGTTCATTAATGATAGGCAGTACCTCAACTTCTTCTAAAATTTCTTGTGAAGTAAATGGCATTTCACTAATAAAAACATCATCCAAAGATTGTGCATGAATAACTCTAAGCGATTGTCTATATTTATCGATACACGTATTCACGGTAATCCGGCTCAACCAAGTCTTGAAACTATAATCCGTATCATAGCTATTAATTTTAGAAAAAATCTTCACAAAAACGTCGTTCACTAGTTCTTCAGAGTCTTCCTGATTACTAGAATACCTTTGTGTGATTGCCTTGACGTAGGCATAGTAGTTCAGAAACACAGTTTTCTGCGCCTTCCTATTCCTCCGCTTAAGACCCTTTATCAGGCTTGATATTTGATCATCAGTTTCTGCCACAATACGATATACGTAATTAATTTAATAATGGTTGCAAGACCAGCGACTATGTCATAAGAATCTTACAAGTATCTATTCAGCAAATATGAGTCCGTTTTATGTTAAGACGGAAATCATCAGTTTCCCCGATATGCAAATAATACCAATTCTGTTTTAAGGTTTCACTTTATTTTCAAAAATTATTAAATCAAGTACAAGGCAGAAAACGCAAGGATAGCCTTAGCTATCATGAGTATTTCTAACGAAGTAATTGCTTTTATAAACTTGAAAATATGCGAAATTCTAAAACAGAATTGGTATAAGAGACAAGTCGTACTTACTAGACGTTTAAAAAAGGATAAGCCCCTATAATACTAATTTATGGAGTTTGTACTATAAATAGACGGTAAAACAAAGTTTGATCCTTCGATACCCTTCATCGAAAATACTCTAATCCCATCTTAATTTTGGAAGACCGCTTAAAATTGTGTTCAAACGTCTATAACAGACTGCTCATTACTTCCTGATAAACCTCAAATGTTGGGATATTCTTGTGACCTGCTCCATCTATAGTTATAAAAGTATCGGATTCCTTTAAATAGGATTTAAGCTTTTCAGCAGATTCATATGGAACTACTTTGTCATTAGTCCCATGAAAAATGTGAATGGGAATATCAATAGAATCAATGTTCGAAAAATTAGGAAATTGAAATTCCAAATTAAATAAAAGCAGTACGAATGGATATTTGTTTCTCACCACATCCTCTAATGAATAAAAAGGTGTTTCTAAAAACAAGGCTTTTACTTTTTTTTGAGATACCAATTGGGTAGCAACACCGCTACCAATAGATCTTCCGTAGACGATAATGTCTTCTGGAGCATATTTTTCCAAAGCGTACTCATACATTTTTTCAGCGTCGGAATACATGTTACTTTCAGTGGCTTTTCCATCCGACTTCCCAAAACCTCGATAATCCATCATAATGACATCATATCCCCTTTCTGTGAAATCACTACTCACCCTTCCCCATCTCTTTAAATTATCAGCATTTCCATGAAAATACAAAACGGCTTTGTCGCTGTTCCCTGCAGAATTAGCATAAGCATGTATCGCATTGATATCCCCTTCTTCGATAGGAAAATTCAATTCATCAAATCGAAAATCAAAAGAATATTCATATTTTTTATCAAGCTTCTTTGGATGTAAAATAAATGATCTTTGTAGCATATATCCTAGGCTTAATAAGAGGGAATAGATAACAAGTAGACTTGCGCCAAAAAATGAAAATTTCTTTACCAACGATTTCAATTTAATATTCAACAGTAAGAACTTAATTCAGCTAAAGTTAGTTTGTCAAATCTTTGAAAATCAATAAAAAAACTTGCAAAAATACTACTCTTCTTCGTCGGAAGATAAATCCTCGAAAAATGCTCGATCTCTCAGATAGTTAAACCACTTGATAACCTTTTTCACATCACCTATGAAAACCTGATCTTTATCGTAAGTAGGTAAGATATCCTCAAAATATTCGAATAACTCAGCTGCTGTGACATTGATCTTGGGTGGCGGATTATCATCGAATTGATCTAACATTGATTGAAATACCTTTGATAACTCTTTGGTATCATCTACTGTGTAAATCGAGACTGTTGCCAAAGGTGTAAACTGATGTTTTCTCATAGAGATGAACTTCGTTTTCCCTGTATCCAAGTTTTCAATCAACAACCCATTCGCTCTAGACGAATTGATTTTATAAATTCCTGGCAATCCACTTACCGCCACATATTTCTCTAATTTCTCTGTCCACATATTAATAAGATAATAGGTTATTTAATTTGTTCTCTAAGTCAAAACTCGCAAGATATTCCTTTTCTAGGTTCCCTGCAAATGGAAATGGCGTATCCATTGATGCGCATCTTACCACTGGTCCGTCCAAATGTTCGAATAGATGCTCACTTATATATGCTGAGAGCTCTCCACCGATTCCACCGGTCATATTGTCTTCGTGCAAGATTAACACTTTATTCGTTTTCTTTATACTTTTTTCTATTGCACTGTAGTCTATGGGAGCTAGTGAGCGTAGGTCGATGATATCTGCATCCACTCCCATTGATTCACAAGAGGCTTTCGCCCAAAGAACACCCATTCCGTATGTAACAATAGTGAGCTGTTCGCCCTCAGTTACTAACTTCGCTTTACCAATTTCTTCTGTGTAGTAACCAGTGGGTACTTTCTCGGACAGATTTCGGTACAAGGCTTTGTGTTCAAAAAATAAGACCGGATTAGGGTCCTCTAACGCTGCTAAAAGTAATCCCTTGGCGTCACTTGGTGAAGAAGGATACACGATTTTGAGCCCAGGGGTGTGAAAGAACCATGCTTCATTTGTTTGCGAATGAAAAGGTCCAGCTCCTACACCGCCTCCACATGGCATCCTGACAACCATATCAACATTTTGGCCCCACCTGTAATGAAGTTTAGCTGCATTATTTACTATTTGATTGAATCCACATGTGACGAAATCTCCGAATTGCATTTCAACCATTGACTTCATTCCTCTTATACTTAATCCCACTCCAATTCCTAGAATAGCACTTTCGCAAAGTGGTGTATTTCTTACTCTAGCTTTACCAAACTCTTTTACAAAACCGTCAGTAATCTTAAATACCCCTCCGTACTCGGCAATGTCTTGACCCATAAGTACAAGGTTATCAAATTTCCTCATTCCCTCTTTAAAGCCGTCGCTTATCGCATCGATCATTCGAAGATCAGTGCTCTTTTTGGACGGTACAGTCCTCTTAAAATCATGCGACATAAACAAATCCTTAATCTCCATTTCTCTGTCACCAACTCGCGCCTGAACTGTTGCAGCTTCATTTAAGGCATCATTAATTTCCTGCTTAATCTGTGCTCTATGATTTGCAATCCACTCCTCATTTATAACATTATTCTTCAATAGGAATTTCTCATAATTTTCGATCGGGTCCTTTGCAGCCCACTCTTGCATAAGTTTCTTAGGGACGTACTTAGTTCCACTTGCTTCCTCATGACCACGCATTCTAAATGTCTGACATTCAATCAAAACAGGGCGTGGTTTCTTCCGTATACTTTTAGCAATTTTGTCAATCGTGTTATACACTTCGAGGATATTGTTTCCGTCGATAATATGACTTTCCATTCCGTATCCAACACCTCTATCCGCAAGGTTTTCGCAGGCATATTGTTCTTTAGCTGGTGTGGAAAGACCGTATCCATTGTTTTCAATCACGAAAATCGCTGGTAAGTTCCATACCGCCGCAACATTCAGCGCCTCATGGAATTCTCCTTCACTTGTGCCTCCCTCGCCTGTAAAAGACAGCGATACGTTATTCTCTTTTTTCAATAAATGAGACAAGCCAACGCCAGCTGAAAGAGATAACTGAGGTCCAAGATGTGATATCATTCCTACAATATTGTAGTCTGGAGCACCAAAATGGAAGGACCGATCTCGGCCTTTGGTAAAGCCAGGCATTTTACCCTGCCATTGACAAAATAAGTTGAATAAAGGCACTTTTCTAGTGGTAAAAACACCTAGATTTCGGTGCATTGGAAATACAGTCTCTGAATCTTCCATTGCCATCGTGCAACCTACAGAAATCGCCTCTTGACCTATTCCGCTAAACCACTTTGATATCTTACCTTGACGCAAAAGAATCAACATCTTTTCCTCGATCATACGAGGTCGTAGCATATTTAGATACAACTCTTTTTGAATCTTTTTACTCATTCGGCCAGCATCATATTGTATTGCTAGCTTAGCCATCTTTGCCATTTTGGATAATGTTAAAAACAAATTTTAGAATATTCAAGTAGCTTATTTATTTCTACTAAAATTCAACGTAAATATGAGATAAAAAGCCAGCATTTGAGCCCTTTTGTAACAGAGACCTTCGGGTTAATTAAGAAATTAATCAAAATTAAATAAAACAATAGATCTAAACGCAATGATGGCTACCTGCGAATTCTTAAATACTTAATGTCGTCGCTCGCACAATGCAGGTACAAGAATGTAAAACTATTCCTTCTTTTAAAGGTTTTGAAAAATAAAACTGATGAAGTATTTACTTACAACTTGCATATTAGCCTGCCTTATTTCATGTAAAAACAGCACATCGTTGGAGGCTCAGAGCAAAATGGAAAGGAGCGCAGAATTTGATGATTACTGGTTTAAAAGTAAAGCAGAAATTACTAGTTATACTTTGGAGCAATCACGTTATGGGGAAATTCACAAGGGTCAAGCGACTCTTATTTTTGTCACAGAACCATTCAACACTGCCAAAAACGTTAAATCCGATAATGGAATAGGTAATAATGTTCAGTCTGTTTTGAAGTTGAACCATGTTAGAAAATTCAATACTGGAATATACCCTTACAGTATTATGACTTCAACTTTTACCCCCGTTTCGCAAACAGGGATGGGGCAAACTTTTAAGATTACAAATTCGGTCCAAGAATGGTGTGGTCAAGTTTACTCACAGATGGTAAAGAAAGGAAATCAATATGATGTAAACTCGTATAGCTACTTTGAAAGTGAAGGAGATTCACGCTTTCAGGTGAAGTCAACCTTGAATGAAGATGAATTTATGTCACTGATTCGAATTAACCCAGCTATAATCAAAGAGGGGGAATATGACGTTTTACCTGCCTCACATTATATTCGTCTGCTTCACAAAAAAATGAAGCCCTATAAAGCAAACATCACAATTTCCGAAATCGTAGAAGACGGCGTAGAATTAGTTTCCTATTCAATTTTCTACCCTTCACTCAAAAGAAAATTTACTGTAGTAACAACTAAATCCTTTCCTTTTTCAATAGAAGAATGGTCAGAAGAGTACAATGCGTTGAATGGGAAGCCCATGGTAACTCGCGCTGTAAAAGCGGAAAGGATGCTGATTGACTACTGGAATAAAAACAAGAACAGCGACAGCATTTTACATGCTAAATTATTTGACGGGATGTAATACCAATTCAGCTACTTGAAGCTTGAAACAGACAGAAGGTAATGGCGATACTTGCATATCGTTATCAAGCTAAATCTACAGGGACATTCAATAGAAAAGGGAACGATTTTTTTACAAATCGTTCCCTTTTCTTATTTCATAAACTATATCTATTCTACTACTGCTTCTTCTTGTAATTTAGCGATATCTCTAATCAACAATCTTTTACGATTAAAGGTAATCAAGTTCTTAGTACGTAATTCATTCAGTACAGTTGTAACTGTCTGCCGTGAAGTAGCAGTCAGATTAGCAATTTCTTGATGAGTAATAAACTTACGTACAACGTGTTCGTACCCTACTCTGTCACCTTTTTTATTTGTAAGGTCAACTAGGAATTCAACTATTCGAGTTCTACTATCTTTAAAGACTAGAGACTCAAGTCGCTGCTCCATGTCCAGAACTCTGTTCCCCATGATCTTCATCATTAATAAACTCAGTGAAGTATGGTCTTTAAATAAACCATTCATTTCTTCAACTGTCAACGCACAAACATTGGTATCCTCCATGGCATATGCAAAATCCCGTCGATTTCCTTCTCCAATAAGTGCCAATTCTCCAAATACTTGACCTGGTTCGAGGATAGCTTTAGTTATCTCTTTTCCAGTCGAGTTATAAGAACCTATTTTGACTCGCCCTTCAGCTAAGAAATACACTTTGTCAGAGCTTTGCTCTGGCAAATAGACATAGTCTCCTTTCTTATAATTCGGAGCCTTAGATTTTTCCAATACACCCCCTAATTTTTTGGGACAAAGCATATTGGTGAGATCCACATTTTCCAGGTACCAAAATTTTTCTTCACCCATAGTTAGATTGATTTCGTTTCTTTCTATTACTCCTAAAGTCGCGTTCATAATTAAATTTTTATATGAAGAGAGAAATCGTAAATAGTAAATATACATTCCGTCTAATGAAACATTATACGGATCATAGTAGTAAGAGTATTATTTTAATGCATGAAAGTTGCCTAACCACCAAATTATCTAAAATTAATTTAAATAATTTCTAAAAATAGACTTCATTTGGCCTTAGTCTGTCGAACAAGTGCAACTAAGTTCAAGCAAACAAAACACAAATTTCTAATGGATTCACAACTTCTAAACATTGTTCATTATGACAAAACAAAATTTACATCGCTTTGTTCAGCGATGACTGTTTAGTGCATGATCTATATGAGTTAATGATCTGGATGTAAATCAAGGTCTTTCTGCAGATCTTTAAGAAGTGGGTTTTTCTCAAGAAGGAGAATATATTTCTCTCGATCATTTAAGGTTACTTTGAGTTTTGGCGCAGAGTAATCAGGAAAGAGATCTGCGTTAATAAGTACCGGAATTGCAAGATCAGGTCGACCGAATTCTTCTCTTAACAACTCGAGCATTTTATCTTGCTGAGCAACAGATTCCTGCGCAATCACCGAAGGGACATAAAGAACGAGTTTTTCTTCGTCCAGTGCAATTTTTACAATCCCTAGTACTTGTTTAATGCTGTTTGAACTATGCCCATCCGAATATTGATCAATCACCTTTTGAGCATCACTGATCGAAAGTTCCTTGGCGTTTTCAGTCCTATTAAGTTCTTCTTCTCTTACAACTTCTTCTGCATTGCTAAATGCATTCACTGAGACTGAAGGAATTGAAAAGCCAATGTTTGAAATAGCAGTAGGATTTTTTACCAAGTCCACTTGAGACTTTATATCCTGTGGTGGCTTAGTCACTTTTTCCTTGTATTGGTCAGGAACATCAATCTTACTCTCTGGCATTTTTATCTCCTTACTACTTGGATCAACGGCGAGCGTTTGTTGTTCAAGATTGTCTGCGGTATTGTCGAGCTCTACTTCCTTTTGTGGGTGGGAGCCCAAAGTTTTCCCCTCACCACCCTCAGCTTTTACTGACTCGATACTTGATTCCGAGTCTGTCATTTCTGTAGAGGTAACTTCCAAAAGCACTGCGGTATTACTACTAGAAGTATTCTCTACATGAGAAACTGATGGCAAGTTATCTAGCTTAAAAGAAGGAGAAGAAGGATGCATCTGTGGTTCTGAAGTCTCTTGCTTTAAACTGGAGTGCTTCTTATCACGACTATCAGCTGAGTTTTTACTCTCTACTATACCGTTCGCAACTTCAGTTTTTTTTTCCACAGAAAGATCTGCAGATTCAATGAATCTTGGAGCATAAGACATCTTGCTCAGAGTCACTTCAACATGAAGCCTTTTGTTTCTGGCAGTGGGATACTTCACATCACATTCATTAATGAGATTCAAATATGTCATCAATACATTCTTAGGAATTGATCCTACTTGGTTTTTATAGCGAGCTAGCAAGGTTTCTCCAACATCCAATAGTGCATTAGTTTCTGGAAAGCTTAACATAAGAAGGTTACGTAAATGCTCACTTATACCATAGATGAACTGTTCACCATCGAATCCCTTATGAATTACGTCATCATATTGCAGTAAAACCTTCGCCAGATTACCGACAAGTAAATTATCTATGATCGTAAAATAGTAATCATAATCAAGAATATTAAGATTTTCTACGACATCCTTATATGTGATATGTTCACCTGACGCACTAGCAATCCTATCAAAAATAGAAAGCGCATCCCTCATTGCACCATCAGCTTTCTGCCCAATAATATGCAGGGCTTCTTTATCAGCCGTTTTACTTTCTTGTTCAAGAATAAACTCCAACTGAGGCACTATATCAGAAGCCTGTATTCTTTTGAAATCATAAATTTGGCACCTTGATAGTATTGTAGGAAGTATCTTATGTTTCTCGGTAGTTGCCATAATGAATATGACATTGGGAGGTGGCTCTTCTAAGGTTTTTAGGAATGCGTTAAAAGCGGCTTGAGATAACATATGTACCTCATCAATAATGAAGGTTTTGTATTTACCGTTCTGAGGTTGTATTCTAACCTGCTCGATGAGCGAACGAATGTTTTCGACGCTATTATTAGATGCAGCATCCAACTCAATGATATTGAACGAGGCATATTCCTCAAATGCCTTGCAGGAATCACAGTTATTGCAGGGTGTATGCTTTTCAACCGGAGTATCGCAGTTCATTACTTTTGCAAGAATTCTAGCACAGGTTGTCTTACCCACTCCTCTTGGTCCACAGAATAGATATGCATGTGCAATCTGCTGAGATTGAAGAGCTTTTTTCAGAGTATCACTAACATGTCCTTGTCCAACAACTTCGTCAAAAGTCTTGGGTCTGTATTTTCTAGCAGAAACGACAAAATTACTCATACGGCAAAAATTCAAAGGAAGCTCAAATGTACATTATTTACTAGACAGCAAACCAAAAATTAAGTAGTACTTTGAAAATGACCAAAGCAATTACCTACCTTCAAAGATTTAACATAACGGCAGTAAACTAGAGACTGGCGTAGGATACAATATCAGGGACAAAGAAGTAAGATCAATTAAGAACAAGACGAACAAAGTTCAAATTCAAAGAGATGTTTAAGATATGAGGCTAGTAGAAATGGTAAGAGCCCTACATAATTAAATGCAGAGCTCTTATAAAAAAGGCGGCGACCTACTCTCCCAGATGTTACTCAAGTACCATCGGCGCTGAAAGGCTTAACTTCTCTGTTCGGAATGGTAAGAGGTGGAACCCTTTCGCTATAACCACCTAAATCTTTTCGAGGAAACCTCGTATTTCTTTAGATAAAAATATCAAAATATGTTGTTAAAAACAAAAACAGGTGGAAAGAAGTAAAACTTAAATATTATTGGATAAATAAAATTAAAAAAAGGAAGCATTCGGGTAATTAGTACTACTCGACTCCGACATTCACATGCCTTCCATCTATAGCCTATCAACGTGGTAATCTTCCACGACCCTTTCTGAACCGAAGTTCAATGGAATACTCATCTTAGAGATGGCTTCGTGCTTAGATGCTTTCAGCACTTATCCATTCCATACGTAGCTACTCTGCAATGCAACTGGCGTCACAACAGATACACTAGAGGTATGTCCAACACGGTCCTCTCGTACTAGTGTCAGCACTCTTCAATATTCCTACGCCCACAACAGATAGAGACCGAACTGTCTTGCGACGTTCTGAACCCAGCTCGCGTGCCACTTTAATGGGCGAACAGCCCAACCCTTGGGACCTTCTCCAGCCCCAGGATGTGACGAGCCGACATCGAGG